>NZ_RZSU01000012.1:0-93028 GCF_003997585.1 Mesorhizobium sp. M5C.F.Cr.IN.023.01.1.1
GGGCGGGGTCGAGGCACCTGCCGAGGCCGCAACGCCGATCCGCTTTTCGCTTTCGGATGTCGATGCCGACTGCGTTGCCGGCCAGACCGTGCTGCAGACGGCGCGCGCTTCGGGCGTGCGCATCCCAGCGGCTTGCGAGTTCGGCCTGTGTGGAACCTGCAAGGTGAAAAAGGTCTCGGGCACAGTCGAGATGAGCCACAATGGCGGCATCCTCGATCACGAGATCGATGATGGCTTCATCCTTGCGTGCTGTTCGAAGCCACTGACGGCGCTCGAAATCGACGCCTGACCGGCGAGGCGGCTAAAGCGCGTCGCGTTGGCCGGCCTTATGCGACGCGCTTTACGTTGTCGTTTTCTATGCATGTCGTTATCGCAAAACCGCTGCACACTTTTGCGCGACATGCATTAAACCCCGTAGCGCTCGGTGCGGATGAGGCCTGCCGGAACGCCGGCATCGATCAGCGCCTGAGCGGCGGCCGACACGAAGGCATTCGAGCCGCAGACAAAGGCGAACCTTGGCGGCGCGGGCAGCCGCACCATCGATTGCTCTATCATCGCGGCATCGACCCGCCGCGAATAGTCCGCCGGGCGCCGGGCGGCCTCGCGGGTCAGCGTCAGCACCAGATCGAAGCCGTCCCGACGATCGTGGAAGTCGATCAGCTCGTCGCGAAAGATCAACTCGTCCCAGACCCGTGCGGAAAACACCAGTGCCACGGGCACCGCCGATCTGCGCGCCGCGCGATGGCGGATCATCGCCATCAGCGGAACCACGCCGGACCCGCCGCCGACCAGCAGAAGCGGACCGCCGTCGCCGTCGGACCAGACGAAGTGGCCGCCGAGCGGTCCGCGCAATTCGACCTCGTCGCCAACAGCCGCGATATCGTGGAAGAACGGCGAGACCTCGCCATCATCGAGCCTTTCGATCGCCAGTTCGATCGTCTCGCCGGCTTCCGGCGCCGAGGCGATCGAGTAGGAGCGACCCGCCTGATAACCGTCCGGCGCCGTCAGCCTGACATCGACATGCTGCCCGGCACGATAGGCGAAGGGCCGCGACGGCTCGAGGAAAAAGCTGGTGACGCGCGGCGTGCGCTTTTCGATGCGTCGGATGGTGACGGTCTGCCAGGGCGACTGCGCCGCCGGCCCGTCGCTCATGGATCGCCCGTATAGCGCTGCTCGCGCCACGGGTCGCCATAGATGTGATAGCCGCGCAACTCCCAGAACCCGGGCTCATCGCGCTCGGTGAACTGCAGCCCGTTCAGCCATTTGGCCGATTTCCAGAAATAGAGATGCGGAACCAGCAGCCGCGCCGGGCCGCCATGGTCCGGCGTGATCGGCTTGCCTTCGTAAAGCAGCGCCACCATCGCCTTGCCGGCGGTGAGATCTTTCGTCGGCACGTTGGTGGTGTAGCCGTCGAAGGACAGCGCCAGCGTGAAGGGGCTCAGTGGCTCAATGCCGGCATCCGCCAGAATATCGTCGACCAGCACGCCCTGCCACGCCGTGTCGAACTTGGTCCACGCGGTGACACAATGGATATCGCGCGTCATCTTGGTCAAAGGCAGTGCGTTGAACTCTGTCCAGTTCCACTTCTTGATCGGCCGCGGTCCGTGCTTGAGCGTGAACGACCAGTCCTCGGTGCGCACGCGCGGCGTCGGCCCGGCCGACAGCACCGGGAATCCCTGCTCGAGATACTGCCCCGGCGGGATGCGCGCATCCGCATCCGTAGGGGGCTTTCGTCCTGAAGAGAAGCCGCGGGTGACCATCGAGACAATCCGTTTGCTTGAGGCCGTCTGTCGGCCTTCACCAGTCTTCTCGAAGATGCTCTGTCGGGCAACCAGAATCTTGACGGACGTGTCGAGGGTCGTCTTGCCTGTCTCGCCTGGAGGCAGCCGACCGGATCGACAGCCCCCGCATCTAGGGCGGCGATCGCGGTTACCAGATGATATTACGAAGATTTAATTTATCGGGTCGGTGTCGCCCGCTCGCCAGATGCATGGCTGGAGTCGAACGATGAAGAGGTGTAGCGCCGACCTGAAACAAGAAACCCGCCTGGCGGCGGGTTGTTGGCGCGATCAGCACTATGCGGAAATCGATAACATAATCGCCGGCACAAAGCAAGAACAAATTGCCGACAGGTATCACGAGCTCGCATCTCTTCCCGGCTCTGTCCTGCGGCCATCGAAGCCTCTTATGCGCCGATCCCGTCTGTCCGCCTGAGATAGCCGGTCGCGATCTCGCGCATCCGTTTGGCGTCGAAGCTCGGGCCGTGGCCGCCATGCCCGATGCGGATCGGCAGATCGAGCAGCCGCTGCATCGTCCGGCGATAGGCTGATCGGTCGGAGTCCGGCAGGTCGTCGATCAGCATCGCGTCGTAGATGGCGTCGCCGGCGAAGAACAGGCCGTCGGCCTCGTCGAACAACGCGATCGAATCGGGCGAATGGCCGGGCAGGTGCAGCACGCGGAATTGCTGGTCGCCGAGATCGACCGTGTCGCCCTCGTCAAGTGTTCGCGTCAGCGGCGCCGGCGGAATTTTGTAATCGGCTGCTTTCCAGCCGGGCGCTGGCAGCTTCGAGACGGCGCCGTCGAGATCGTGGAACATGTGGGCGTAGGTGACGGCGTCATCCATGCTGTTGAAATACGCGGCGCTGTGTCTCGGCCCGGCCCGCAGCGGGAATTCGTGCAGCGAGCCGACATGGTCGAGATGGATATGGGTGGCGACGACCAGCAGCGGCTTGCCCGCCGGCGTGTCGATCTCCGGCGCCAGCGGGCGGATGCCCATGCCGGTGTCGACAAGCAGGTCGACGTCGCGGCCGCGAAGATGCCAGATGTTGGCGCGCACGAAATCATGCACGAACGGCTCGGTCAGCATGGTTGTAACGGCGTCGACCTTCGTCTTGCTGAACCAGTCAAGCATCACAAGATATCCGGCATCAGAAGAGGGCCGGCATCAGACGAACGGTTTTCCAACCCTGTATTTTTCCGGAACCAGTCGCTTCAGATAGGCCATGCCTGCATCGGAGAGCTGGTTGACCTCCGGCAGCATGAAATCGTCGGGCATGTGGCGGGTCTTGCCAGCGACGTTTTGCAGCGGCACCTTCTTCAGCACGGTTTTCTTGCCGTCATATTGCAGCGCCACCGAGCCGCCGCCCTGTTCGGCGACAGCGACCGCAAAAACCCCGGCATCGAAGGCTTCCTGCGCATCGACGGCGTTGATGGCGCCAACATAGCCGCGCGGCATGTAGCCGAGCGCATCGACACGCGCCCGCTTGCCCGGCAATCCTTCGGCCAGCGCGCGCTCGAGGGCGGCCGGCAGGTCGCTGCCCGACAGCTTGACGTTGCCATGCGCATCGCGCTCCAGTTTCTCCGGCGGGACAAGGCTTTCGACCAGTGCCTTGCCGTCGGCGGTGCTGACGCCTTCGGACACGGCAACGATGCAGCGCTTGTGGCGGTCGAGCGTGGCGCGCACGTCGTCGATGAAGGCCGCAGCCGAGAACGGCCGCTCCGGCACATAGACGAGATGCGGGCCGCTGTCGGGGTCAAGTTGCCATGCGGCAGCGGCGGCGGTGAGGAAGCCGGCATGCCGCCCCATGACGATGCCGACATAGATACCCGGCAGAGCACGGAAGTCGAGGTCGACCGAGAGGAAGGCGCCGGCGACGAACTCGGCTGCCGAAATGAAGCCGGGCGTGTGGTCGTTCTCCTCGAGATCGTTGTCGATGGTTTTCGGCGCATGGACGAAAGCCATCTTGCCGCCGGCGGCATCGGTCAGGATCTGCTGCGTGCCCGATGTGTCGTTGCCGCCGATATAGATGAACGCGTCGGCGCCGGCCTTCTTCAGACCATTGAGGATGATCTCGCAATAGGCGTCATCCGGCTTGTCGCGCGTCGAGCCAAGTGCGGCGCTCGGCGTTGCCGCAATCAGCCGCAGCCGATCCTCTGGAATGGCTGAGAGATCGACATAGTTGCCGTCACGAATGCCGCGCACGCCATGGATCGAGCCCAGGACCTTAGCGCCGGGATGCCGCTTGCGGATTTCGAGCGCAGCGCCCACCATCGTCTGGTTGATGACGGCGGTCGGACCGCCGCCTTGCGCGATCACAAAAGTTCCGGACATGCTTCACGTCTCCCGAGCAGTGGCTTTGCAGGCACATTCGCCTGTCTTGCAAGATCACGCAACGGGAGAGTCGAGCGGCCGCGCCGGCCCGCTATCAGATCAGACGACAACCGGGAGGGTCAGACGACGACGACCGGGTTCTTCCTGGAGACGCGGCTGTAGAGGTCGATGATGTCCTGGTTGATCAGGCGAACGCACCCCGACGACATCGCCTGGCCGATGCTCCACCATTCGGGCGAGCCGTGGATGCGGTAGCCGGTGTCGTGGCCGTTCTGGTAGATGTAGAGGGCGCGCGCGCCGAGCGGGTTGTCGAGGCCGCCAGGTTGCCCGGCCTGCCATTTCGCCAGTTCCGGCTTGCGGGCGATCATCTCGGCCGGCGGCGTCCAGGTCGGCCATTCCTTGCCGTACTGAATGTTGGCGCGGCCGGACCAGCGGAAGCCTTCCTTGCCGATGCCGACGCCGTAGCGGATCGCGTCACCGCCGGGCTGCACCAGATAGAGCAGCCGCTCCTGCGAATGGACGACGATGGTGCCGGGCTGCTCGCCGGTCGGGTCGACGACGATCTGGCGACGGAACTCCGGCTTGACTTTGAGGTAGGGCACTTCCGGCAGCGTGAAGCCGCCGTCGGTGACGGAGGCATACATCACATCGGGACTGGTGATGTTCTTGTCGACGCTGATGCTTGGGCGGATGGGGGTGATCGCGCCGGTGGTGACGCCGTCGAGTTGCAGCGCCGACAAATCGAGCGTCTGGCTGCAGCCGGCGACGCCGAGCAGCGCCAGTGCACCGGCGCCGGACAACACTGCGCGGCGGGAAAGCTGGATTTCGGAAATATCGATTTCGATTTCGTCGCCATTGTACGGCGGCGTCAGACCTTGCGGCAACTCACGCATCTACCCAAACCCTACGCTGTCGGCGGAAACACGGTCCGGCCGGATAGAGTGCATTTTCACCAATCATGGTTGAAAAAGCGTGAAGACGTCTTGGCCTTCCTTAACCTCCCGGCCCGAGCCGTCGCGCCGCACATTTTCGATGCTGCCCCTTTACATCTTTGCGAGCCCAAGGATTTATCCTTTTCTTTGAGCTCAAGGAGACGAACATGCCCTTCGAAAACTGGGCCGCCTTTGCCGCCGCCTCGACGATCCTTCTTGTCATTCCCGGCCCGACCATCCTTCTGGTCGTGTCCTATGCTCTCGGCCAGGGCTGGCGCACCGCGCTGCCGATGGCGGTCGGCGTGGCGCTCGGCGACTTCACGGCGATGACGCTGTCGATGCTGGGCATCGGCGCGCTGCTGGCGGCGTCGGCCACCGTATTCACGCTGCTTAAGGTGATCGGCGCCGGTTATCTGATCTATCTCGGCGTAAAGCTGTTTCGCGCCGGTGGCACGCTCAAGGCCGAGCCGCGCCTAGACGCGGTGTCGTCGGCCAAGATGATGGCGCATGCCTGGCTGGTCACCGCGCTCAACCCGAAAAGCATCACCTTCTTCGTCGCCTTCCTGCCGCAGTTTCTCGACCGGCACGCCGACTTCTGGACGCAGATGCTGATCTTCGAAACGACCTTCCTGGCGCTCGCCTTCGCCAATGCCTTCGGCTACGCGTTGATCGCGGCAAGGGCGCGCAACGTCGTGCGTAATCCCCTGGCGATCCGCATCTTCAACCGCACCGGCGGCACGCTGCTGGTCGGCGCCGGCATCGCGACGGTGGCGATGCGCTCGGGCAATTGAGGACATGACATGCCAGTCAGGGACGCATTCGGCCTGACATTTTCGGGTGCAACCGAGGCCGGGTTCTCGTCCTACAGCCAGGCTGTCCGCGAACTGCAATGCTTCATCGGCGATCCGGTCGGCTCGGTCGATCGCGCCATCGCCGAGGATCCCGACTTGGTCATGGCGCATGTGTTCAAGGGCTATCTCTTCGGCCTCGCCACCGAGCGTGAGGCGACAGCCGTGGCCAGGACTTGCTATGAGGCGTCGCTGCCGCTTGCGGCGACGCCGCGTGAGCAGGCGCATGTCGCTGCGCTCGGCCGTCTTGCCGCAGGACGCTGGCATGAAGCCGCCCGTCTGCTCGAGGATATCGCCATCGAGTTTCCGCTCGATGCGCTGGCGCTGCAGACCGGGCACCAGATCGATTTCTTCACCGGCAATGCCCGCATGCTGCGCGACCGCATCGGCCGCGCGCTGCCGTCGTGGCAAAGCGGCATGCCAGGCTACCACGCCATACTCGGCATGCAGGCGTTCGGCCTGGAGGAAATGGGCGACTTTGCGCGCGCCGAAAGGCTTGGCCGCATGGCAGTCGACATCGAGCCGCGCGACGGCTGGGCACAGCACGCCGTCGCCCATGTCATGGAAATGCAGAGCCGGCAAAAGGACGGCATCGCTTGGATGCGAGCCAACCCCGAAGCGTGGACAAAGGAAAGCTTTCTGCAAGTGCACAATTGGTGGCATCTGGCGCTGTTTCACTACGATCTCGGCGAGACCGAACAGGTGCTGGCGCTCTATGACGGGCCGATCTACGGCGAGCGCTCGACGCTGGCGCTCAACATGGTCGACGCTTCGGCGATCCTGTGGCGGCTGCATCTCGGCGGCGTCGATGTCGGCGCCCGCTGGGCGGCGCTCGCCGCCAACTGGGCCAAGGCCAGCGCCGGCAATTATGCCTTCAACGATGCCCACGCGATGATGGCCTTCGTCGGCGCCGGCCAAGAAGCGCCGGTTCGCGCCTTGCTCGAGGCGCAGAGCGAGGCCATGCACGGCAACGACGACAACGCCGCCTTCACCCGCGACGTCGGCCATCCCTTGACGCTCGCCATCAAAGCATTCGGCGACGGCAACTACATCGAGACGGTGCGCCTGGTCCGGCCAATCCGGGCGATCGCTCACCGGTTCGGCGGCAGCCACGCGCAACGCGACATCATCGACCTGACGCTGATCGAAGCGGCGTTGCGTTCCGGCGATCATGCGCTGGCGAGTGCGCTTGCCGCGGAACGCGCGCTGGCACGGCCGGACAGTCCGCTCTCGGCGCTGTTCTCGCGGCGGGCCGCCGATTTGTCGGAGAATTGACCGGAGGCGGATCTTGTCTTAAAAACTGCGAAGTCAGATTTTTTCGAGATCCGAAAAAATTAATGGCAGTGGGAGGACACCATGTATCTCGGCCTCGATCTTGGCACGTCGGGCGTCAAGGCGCTTTTAATCGACGCCGGGCAGAGCGTCATCGGCTCCGGCCATGCGTCGCTCGACGTTTCGCGGCCGCATCCCGGCTGGTCGGAGCAGAACCCCGCCGACTGGATCCGCGCCTGCGAGGAGGCGATCGCCGAGCTGAAGGCCTCCCATCCGGGGCAGCTCGCTGCCATCAGAGGCATCGGCCTCTCCGGCCAGATGCACGGCGCTACATTGCTCGATGCCGGCGACCAGGTGCTGCGCCCCTGCATCCTGTGGAACGACACGCGCAGCCATGCCGAGGCGGCCAAGCTCGACGCCGATCCGCGCTTTCGCAATCTGACCGGCAACATTGTCTTCCCCGGTTTCACCGCGCCAAAGCTGGTCTGGGTGAAAAACAACGAGCCGGATGTTTTCGCGAAAGTGGCAAAGGTCTTGCTGCCGAAGGATTTCCTGCGGCTCTGGCTCACCGGCGAACATATTTCGGAGATGTCGGACTCGGCAGGCACGTCCTGGCTCGATGTCGGCAAGCGAGGCTGGTCATCCGACCTGCTTTCCGCCACGTCGCTCGACGAGAAGCAGATGCCGTCACTGGTCGAAGGCACTGAGAAGGCCGGCGCCCTGCGCAGCGAACTGGCCTCGAAATGGGGAATGCAGGCCGGCATCCCGATCGCCGGCGGCGCCGGCGACAATGCGGCGTCAGCCTGCGGCATGGGCACGGTCGCCGCCGGCCAGGCCTTCGTCTCGCTTGGCACGTCAGGCGTGCTGTTTGCCGCCAACGCCGCCTATCTGCCAAACCCGGAAAGCGCGGTGCATACGTTCTGCCACGCGCTGCCCGACACCTGGCACCAGATGGGCGTCATCCTGTCGGCAACCGATTCGCTCAATTGGCTGTCGGAGATATCGGGGAAAGGCGCTGGCGAGCTGACCGCCGAACTCGGCGATAGGCTGAAAGCGCCGACCGGCGTGTCCTTCCTGCCCTATCTCTCCGGCGAGCGTACGCCGCACAATGACTCGGCCATCCGCGGCGCGTTCACCGGGCTTGCGCATGAATCGAGCCGCGCTGTGCTGACCCGGGCGGTAGTCGAAGGTGTGGCTTTCGCCTTCCGCGACAGTCTCGAGGCCCTGGCCACGTCCGGCACGACGCTGACGCGGGTGACGGCGATCGGCGGCGGCTCGCGCTCGCGCTACTGGCTGAAGGCAATCGCCACCGCGCTCGGCCTGCCCGTCGACATCCCGGCCGATGGCGATTTCGGCGCTGCCTTCGGTGCGGCGCGACTCGGCATGATCGCGGCGGCGGGCGCCGATCCGCTCAGAGTGTGCACGGCGCCGGCCACCGATGCCACCATCGAACCGGTCGCCGCACTAAGCAATGCCTATGCGGATGCCTATCAACGCTACCGCTTGCTTTACCCAGCCATCAAGGCCGCCACGGCGTGAGTGGTTTCCCACCCCCGCCGAGGCCTGAGATGACGTCACTGTGCCGGAACCTTGTCGAGAAAGCCGGTGACGCTTTTCAGGCGGCCATTCTCGATGACGCCGATGTCGGTGCCTTCGATGACGGAATCCGTGCCTTCCGGCCCGAGATTCCACGAGAAGCGGATCGTGTCGCCAAATCCGTCCGGCTTGCCCTTCAGCGAAAACCGGAAGCCGGCAAAACGCTGCTGGACGCCTTCGATCAGTGCGGCGACGCCGTCATGGCCGTCGCCCTGCATGATCGGATCGCGGTAGCTGACGTCCTCGGTGAGGGCCGCCTTGAGCAAGGCTTGCCGGCGCACGGCGTCGCTCTCGTTCCAGGCAGTGATGTAGTTTTCGGCGATCGTGTTGAGGTCGGTCATGGTCTGTCTCCTTTGTTGAGTGGCTTTGACCTGACCGTTTTCATCCAACGCCAACGCGAAACCAATTACGCCTGAGGTAATCAGGACAGAACCATGCGAGAGGACAGACAATCATGACCAGCGGCTTTTTCGGCGACATCCAGAAGATCAAATACGAGGGGCCGGATTCGACCAATCCGCTGGCCTACCGGTTCTACAATCCCGACGAGATTGTCGCCGGCAAGCGGCTGGAAGACCATCTGCGGTTTGCCGTCGCCTACTGGCATTCGTTCGCCTGGCCGGGCGGCGATCCGTTCGGCGGCCAGACTTTTGAGCGGCCGTGGTTTGCCAAGGCCGGCGGCACCGACACGATGGCGCTGGCCAAGCTCAAGGCCGATATCGCGTTTGAGATGTTTGCGCTGCTCGGTGCCCCGTACTTCTGCTTCCACGATGCCGATGTGCGGCCGGAAGGAAAAGATTTTTCCGAAAGTGCCGCGCGCCTCGATGAGATCGCCGATTACTTTGCGGCGAAGATGAAGCAGACTGGGGTCAAGCTGCTTTGGGGCACGGCCAACCTGTTCTCCAACCGCCGCTTCATGTCGGGTGCCGCCACCAATCCCGACCCGGATGTCTTTGCCTACGCGGCAGCGACGGTGAAACACTGCATCGATGTCACCAAGCGGCTGAAGGGCGAGAACTATGTGCTGTGGGGCGGCCGCGAGGGCTATGAGACGCTGCTCAACACCGACCTTGCCCGCGAACAGGAACAGGCCGGCCGCTTCCTCAACCTGGTCGTCGATTACAAGCACCGCATCGGCTTCAAGGGCACCATCCTGATCGAGCCGAAGCCGCAGGAGCCGACAAAACACCAGTACGACTATGACGTCGCCACGGTCTACGGTTTCCTGAAACGCTTCGGGCTGGAGAAGGAGGTCAAGCTCAACATCGAGCAGGGCCATGCGATCCTGGCCGGCCATTCCTTCGAGCATGAACTGGCGCTGGCCAGTGCGCTCGGCATCTTTGGCTCGATCGACATGAACCGCAACGACTACCAGTCGGGCTGGGACACCGACCAGTTCCCCAACAATGTGCCGGAGATGGCGCTGGCCTATTACCAGGTCTTGCAGGCCGGCGGCTTCAAGTCCGGCGGCACCAATTTCGACGCCAAGTTGCGGCGCCAGTCGCTCGACCCGCAGGATCTGCTGATTGGCCATATCGGCGGCATGGATTGCTGCGCACGCGGCCTCAAGGCCGCCGCGCGCATGGTCGAGGACAAGGCGCTGTCGGGACCGCTGGCCGAGCGCTATGCCGGCTGGAACTCGGCCGAGGCCAAGGCGATGCTCGCCGGCAAGCGGACGCTGGAGGAGATCACCGAACGCGTCGTCAAGAAGAAGATCGAGCCGCAGCCCAGATCCGGCCGCCAGGAACTGCTCGAGAATGTCGTCAACCGGTACGTCTGAGGTGTCGCACCGGCGGGTCTCTTGCCGATCCGCCGGCGCGAAACAGCTTTGCGCGAGGGCGGAACCGACGACAAGGTTTTGCCTCGCACCGCCCCTCAATCGCCTCGCTCTTGCCTTCAAACAGCCGTCACGAATCTCGTATAGTGTGGTTTGTGGCGGGAACGGAAAGAAGGAGGCGAAACGATATGCAGCACGAACGCGAAATCGACGCCCTGCTCTCATCTGGAGAGGCCGGATCGATCATCGACCGGCTGATGGCGCTGCCGCATCCGAAGCACGGTGCGCGCAGTGCAAACGAATGGGATCGCGCGGTCGCCAGCCGCTTTGAGACCCATCTTGCGAGACAGATGCGCTCGCACATCGACGGCAAAAGCGACCGCCAGGACGCTGCCTAATCCCGACTATCCCCTACGCAGCCTGACCGGCGCTTCGCCGAAAGCTCTTGAAAACGCCCTGGAAAATGCCGCGGCGGACGAGAACCCTGTCCGCCCGGCAATATCGGCCATGGCCACGCGCGTGTCGACCACCAGCCGGCGCGCGGCACCCAGCCGCAGCCTGAGATAATAGGCGCCCGGCGTCTCGCCGATCGACTTGCGAAAGATGCTTTCCAGCGTTCTTGCCGTCACCCCGGCGCGCTTTGCCACAGCAGCGATGGTCAAGGGTTGGTCGACATGGGCTTCCATCAGCCGGATGGCTTGCGCCAGCCGCGGATCGTAGCCGTCGAGGCGGCCGAGCGAGACCAGCGGCTGCGCGTCGGTCGCGGCGCGCGCCTGATCGTAGATGAAGACACTTGCCACATCGAGCGCGACGGCCATACCGAGCCGCGTGCGGATCAGATGCAGCATCAGGTCGAAGGTCGGCGAAGCACCGCCCGAGGTGAAGACCGGCCCGTCGATGACGTAGCGGTCGGGGCGGACATCGACGCCGGGAAAGGCCGACGAGAAATCTTCCATGTCCTCCCAATGCGTGGTGGCGCTGCGCCCTTCCAGCAGGCCGGCGCGGGCGACCAGCCAGGTGCCGGCTTCGACACCGCCGCAGGCGCGTGCGGCGCGCGCCGCCCGGCGCAGGCCGGCAAGCAGGGCCGACGTGGCATAGTTCTGCGTGCCGAAACCGGCAACGACGACGAGCACATCGGCCGTGTCCGCCGCATCGAAGCGGCCGCTGACCGCAACCGGCAGGCCGCACGTGGTGACCGGTGCTTCGCCGGTCACCGAAACCAGCCTGAAATCGAACAGCGTCTCGCCGGCAATACGGTTGGCGGCGCGCAGCGGATCGACCGCCGATGCCACGCACATGATCGACGACCCGGAAAATATCAGAAGCGTTACCTTGAGCGGCGAGCGTTCGGCGCGAAAGATCGAAGGCTTTTCGTTTTTAATCATGCGATCTTCGTAAAACGCAAAACAGTTTCCGGCAAGTCAGGCATTGTTGCCGTCTGTTCGATCAGGCCCATGTTTGATTGGGCCGTCTGTGCTGGTTGGGAGGAAAGTCCATGCCGCTAACGATGAACCGTGAGGTTTTCATTACCTGTGCCGTGACCGGGTCCGGCAGCTCGCAGGACCGTAGTCCGCATGTGCCGCGTTCGCCCAAGCAGATTGCCGATTCAGCCATCGATGCGGCAAAGGCGGGTGCGGCGATCGTCCACTGCCATGTGCGCGACCCCGAAACCGGCAAGCCACGGCGCGACGTGCAGCTCTATCGCGAAGTAACCGAGCGCATCCGTGCTGCAGATGTCGACGTGGTGCTGAACCTGACCGCCGGCATGGGCGGCGACATGGTGTTCGGTTCGCCGGAAAATCCGCTGCCGCTCAACGAGAAAGGCACCGATATGGGCGGCGCGACCAACCGCGTGGAACATGTGCGCCAGTGCCTGCCGGAAATCTGCACGCTCGACTGCGGGACGATGAATTTCGCCGAAGCCGACTATGTCATGACCAATACGCCCGGCATGCTGCGCGCCATGGGCGGCATCATGACGGCGCTCGGCGTCAAGCCGGAGATCGAGGCCTTCGACACCGGGCATCTCTGGTTTGCCAAGCAGCTTGTCGAGGAAAAGGTGCTGGATCCGGATGCTCTCGTGCAATTGTGCATGGGCGTGCCATGGGGCGCGCCCGATGATCTCAACACCTTCATGGCGATGGTGAACAATGTGCCGTCGAGCTGGAATTGGTCGGCGTTTTCCATCGGCCGCAACCAGATGGCCTATGCCGCCGCCGCGGTGCTGGCCGGCGGCAATGTTCGCGTCGGGCTCGAGGACAATCTCTGGCTCGACAAGGGCGTGCTGGCGACCAACGCGCAGCTGGTCGAGCGGGCGGTCAGCATCGTGTCGAACATGGGCGCAAGGGTCATCGGCCCGGAAGAAGTGCGCAAGAAGCTCAATCTGACGAAGCGCGCGCCGCTTTGAACAGGGAATCGGTAGGGAGGAGCCGCCGATGAAGACCGTGAAATTCACCGCCATGAAGGACGGCGACCGCGACGACTACGCCTTCCTCACCGAGCACGAGATCGACTATGCGGCGAAGACCGGCGAACGGCTGCTTGATGCGCTTGTCCAGCTCGACGAGGGCCTGTCCGGCTATAAGATCACCCGGCTCGGCCATTCGCTGCAGGCGGCGACGCGCGCATGGCGCGACGGCGCCGACACCGACTGGATCGCCTGCGCGCTGCTGCACGACATCGGCGACATCTACGCACCCTACAATCACGACGAATATGCAGCTTCGATCCTAAAACCTTTCGTGCGCGAGCAGTGCACCTGGGTGGTGGAAAAGCACGGTGACTTCCAGCGCCTCTATTACGCCCACCATCTCGGCGGCGATCCCCATGCGCGCGACCGTTTCGCAGGCCATCACTATTTCGACGATTGCGACCAGTTCTGCGAGCGCTGGGACCAGTCGAGCTTCGATCCGGATTACGACACGTTGCCGATCGATTTCTTCCGGCCCTTCGTGCTCGAAGTGTTTGCGCGCAGGGCCTATGACCCCACCGTGATCCGCGCCGGCGAGCGCGTGCCTCTCATCGACCTGGAAATAGCCAGGACAAGAACCGGAGCCTCCGCATGAGCATCATCACCAAGGCGGCTGCCATAGGCGGCGGCGTCATCGGCGCCGGCTGGGTGGCGCGGCTGCTCTTGAACGGCATCGACGTGTCGATTTTCGATCCCGACCCCGAAGCAGCGCGCAAGGTCGGCGAAGTGATGAAAGGCGCGCGCCGCGCCTACAAGCAGATGCTGCCCGACGGCCTGCCCAAGGAAGGCAAACTGACCTTTGCCAAGACCATCGCCGACGCCGTCGCCGATGCCGATTTCATCCAGGAAAGCGTACCTGAACGGCTCGACCTGAAACATCGCGTGCTGGCCGAGATCGACCTTTATGCGCCGGCCAACGCCATCGTCGGCTCCTCGACCTCCGGCATCAAGCCGACCGACATGCAGGTGGCGATGAAGAAGCATCCGGAGCGGCTGGTCGTCGGCCATCCGTTCAACCCGGTCTACCTCCTGCCGCTGGTCGAGATCGTCGGCGGCGAACAGACCTTTCCCGAGGCGATCGAAGTCGCCAAGGAGATGTACGCCTCGATCGGCATGAAGCCGGTGGTGATCCGCAAGGAGATCGAGGCGTTTGTCGGCGACCGCCTGCTGGAGGCGGCATGGCGCGAGGCGCTGTGGCTGATCAAGGACGGTATCTGCACGGTCGAGGAACTCGACGACATCATGCGCTATGGCTTCGGCCTGCGCTGGGCGCAGATGGGCATGTTCCAGGTCTACCGCGTCGCCGGCGGCGAAGCCGGCATGCGCCACTTCATGGCGCAGTTCGGACCGTGCCTGAAATGGCCATGGACCAAGCTGATGGATGTGCCGGAGTTCAACGACGAACTGGTCGAGCTCATCGCCACCCAGTCGGACGACCAGGCGCATGGCCTGTCGATCCGTGAGCTCGAAAAGATCCGCGACGACAATCTGGTCGCGATCATGGAGGCGCTGTCGAAACAGAACAAGGGCAAGGGCTGGGGCGCCGGCGCCTTGCACAAGGACTATACCAAGCAGCTCGCCAAGCTCGCGGCGAAGAAGCCCACCGCTTCCAAGGCGGCCGAAAAAGCCAAGGCTGAAAAGCCGAAGAAAAAGAAGAAAGGCTAATAGTATGGAATTTGGCCTCTCCGAAGAACAGAAACTGATCGTCGAGACGACGCGCGCCTTCGTCGAGATTGAACTCTACCCGCATGAGCGCGAAGTCGAGCGCACCGGCGTGCTGCGCCGTGAGCTGATCGAGGAGATCAAGGCCAAGGCAATCGAAGCCGGGCTCTATGCCGCCAACATGCCAACGGAAGTCGGCGGCGCCGGGCTCGACACGGTGACCTGGCTGCTTTACGAAAAAGAGCTCGGCCGCGCCAATTACGCGCTGCACTGGACCTGCGTGGCGCGGCCTTCCAACATCCTTCTGGCCGGCACGCCGGAGCAGCGCGAGAAATACCTTTATCCCTGCATTCGCGGCGAGAAATGGGACTGCCTGGCGATGACCGAGCCGGGCGCCGGCTCCGATCTGCGCGGCATGAAGGCGACCGCCGTTCAGGACGGCGACGACTGGGTGCTGAACGGCACCAAGCATTTCATCAGCCATGCCGACCTTGCCGACTTTGCCATCGTCTTCATGGCCTCGGGCGAAGAGGAGACGCCGCGCGGCAAGCGCAAGAAGATCACCGCCTTTTTCGTCGACAAGGGCACCAAGGGCTTTTCGGTGCGTGACGGCTACCGCAATGTCTCGCATCGCGGCTACACCAACGCCATCCTCGAATTCGACGATTGCCGGCTGCCCGGCGCCCAAGTTCTCGGCGAGGTCCACAAGGGTTTCGACGTCGCCAATTCGTGGCTTGGCGCAACCCGCCTGCAGGTCGGCGCCACCTGTCTCGGCCGGGCCGAGCGGGCGCTTGGCCATGCCGTCGAATACGCCGCGCAGCGGCAGCAATTCGGCCAGCAGATCGGCAAGTTCCAGGGCGTATCGTTCAAGCTCGCCGACATGGCGACCGAACTGAAGGCGGCCGACCTGATGGTGTTCG
The DNA here is from genome assembly GCF_003997585.1 of Mesorhizobium sp. M5C.F.Cr.IN.023.01.1.1. Lineage (NCBI taxonomy): Bacteria > Pseudomonadati > Pseudomonadota > Alphaproteobacteria > Hyphomicrobiales > Phyllobacteriaceae > Mesorhizobium > Mesorhizobium sp. M5C.F.Cr.IN.023.01.1.1. The sequence goes on from NZ_RZSU01000012.1 coordinate 15,589, forward strand.
AAGCCGGCTGGAAGTACGATCAGGGCACCGTCACTGATCAGGACATGGCCATGGCCAAGCTGAAGGCCACCGAAATGCTCGCCTTCGTCGCCGATGAAGCAATCCAGATCCATGGCGGCATGGGGCTGATGGACGACCTGCCGCTGGAGCGCATCTGGCGCGACGCCCGCGTCGAGCGCATCTGGGAAGGCACTTCGGAAATCCAGCGCCACATTATCTCGCGGGCGCTGCTGCGCCCGTTCGGGGGCTGATCGATGCACAAACTTGAGCGCCTATTGCGCCCGCGAACGATTGCCGTCTTCGGCGGCGCGCAAGCTGCCGCCGTCGTCGCGCAGTCGATCAAGATGGGCTTTGCCGGCGAGATCTGGCCGGTGCACCCGACCAAGGAGGAGGTCGCCGGCCGCAAGGCCTATCGCTCGGTGGCCGACCTGCCTGCGGCGCCGGACGCTGCCTTTGTCGGCGTCAACCGGCATTTGACCATCGAAGTGGTCAAGGCGTTGGCCGAGCGCGGTGCCGGCGGCGCCGTCTGCTTTGCCGCCGGCTTTCTCGAGACCGAGGCCTATGACGAGGACGGCGAGCGGCTGCAGGCCGAACTGGTCGCGGCGGCCGGCCAGATGCCGATCATCGGGCCGAACTGCTACGGCCTGATCAATTATGCCGACGGCGCGCTTTTATGGCCCGACCAGCATGGCGGTATCAGGCTGGCCGAGGGTGGCCGCGGGGTCGCCATCATCACCCAATCGTCGAACATCGCCATCAACATGACTATGCAGAAGCGCGGCCTGCCGATCGCCTTTCTGATGACCGCCGGCAACCAGGCACAGACCGGCCTTTCCGAAATGGCGCTCGGCCTGATCGAGGACGATCGCGTCACTTCGCTCGGCCTGCATATCGAGGCCTTCGATTCAGTAGCCGGCTTCGAAAGGCTGGCCGCGCGGGCGCGAGAGCTGAAGAAACCGATCATCGCCATGAAGGTCGGCCGCTCCGAGCAGGCGCGGCAAGCGACCGTCTCGCATACCGCGTCGCTGGCCGGCTCGGATGCTGCCTCCGATGCCTTCCTGAAGCGGCTCGGCATCGCCCGCGTCGATTCCATCCCTGCCTTCATCGAGGCCCTCAAGCTGCTGCACGTCACCGGTCCCCTGCCCGGCTACCGGCTGTCGTCGATGAGCTGTTCGGGCGGCGAAGCGTCTGTCATGGCCGACAGCGCAGAAGGCCGCTGGGTGAATTTCCCGGCGCTGACCGACACGCATCGCGCCCACGTCAAATCGACGCTCGGGCCGCTGGTTGCGGTGGCCAACCCGCTCGACTACCACACCTTCATCTGGAACAACGAGCCGGCGATGACCGCCACCTTCACCGCCATGGTGTCGGGCGGCTTCGACCTCAACATGCTGGTGCTCGATTTCCCGCGCCCGGACCGCTGCTCCGATACCGACTGGTGGACGACGCTGCGCGCCTTCGAGTCGGCGCTGAAGACCAACAAGGCGCAGGGCGCGATCGTCTCCTCGCTGCCGGAGAACCTGCCCGAGGAATACATCGCCGGGCTGATGGCACGCGGCATGGTGCCGTTGTTCGGCATTTCCGAGGCAATGGACGCCGCCCAGGCGGCCGCCTTCATCGGCTGGGCCTGGCGCGAGCCGCAGGCGCAGCCGATCGACACCTCCGCGTCAGGTGCGCTGGCCAGCGACCATGTCACGCCTGATGAGGCCGAAGCGAAAGCGCGGCTGATCGAGGCCGGGCTTCCCGTGCCCAGGGGCGAATGCGCCGGCAATGCGGTCGAAGCGGTGATCTCCTCGATGGCGCTCGGTTTTCCGGTTGCGCTGAAGGCTTTGGGCGTCACCCACAAATCCGAGCTTGGCGCGGTGCGGCTTAACCTCAGGGATGCCGAATCCGTCAGCACGGCCGCCCATGATCTCTATGCGCTCGGCACCGGCCTCTATGTCGAGCGCATGGTGCGCGACGGCGTCGCCGAACTGCTCGTCGGCTTCACCCGCGACCCGATGTTCGGCGCGGTTATGACGCTCGGCACCGGTGGTGTGCTGGTCGAACTGCTGCGCGACAGCGTCACGCTGATGCTGCCGGCGACACGCGACGACATCGAGGCGGCATTGCGCGGGCTCAAATTGTTCCCGCTACTCGAAGGCTATCGCGGCCGGCCCAAGGCCGATGTCGCGGCCGCCATCGATGCGATATCAGGCATCGCCGCCTTCGTGCAGGAAAATGCCGGCGAGATCGAGGAACTCGACATCAATCCGCTGATCGTCTGCGCCGAGGGCAAGGGCGCCTGGATCGCCGACGCGCTGCTGGTGCTTGGAGAGAAAAAGAATGTCTGACGTCATCACCACCCGCCGCGAGGGCACCATCCTCGAAGTCACGCTCGACCGGCCCAAGGCCAATGCCATCGACCTGAAGACCTCGCGCCTTATGGGCGAGACGTTCAAGGCGTTCCGCGACGATCCGGGTCTGCGGGTCGCCATCATCAGGACCGCCGGCGACAAGTTCTTCTGCGCCGGCTGGGACCTCAAGGCCGCGGCCGGCGGCGATGCGGTCGACGGCGACTATGGCGTCGGCGGGTTCGGCGGACTGCAGGAATTGCGCGACCTCAACAAGCCGGTCATCGCCTGCGTCAACGGCATGGCGGTCGGCGGCGGCTTCGAGCTGGCGCTGTCCTGCGATCTCATCTACGCGTCGGATCATTCCTCCTTCGCGCTGCCGGAAATCCGCGCCGGCACGCTGGCCGACGCGGCGACGATCAAGCTGCCGAAGCGCATCCCCTATCATGTCGCCATGGACCTTTTGCTCACCGGGCGCTGGATGGATGTCGCCGAAGCCCATCGCTGGGGCCTGGTCAATGAGGTGCTGCCCAAGGACAGGCTGGAGGATCGGGTTTGGGAGGTCGCCCGGCTGCTGGCCAGCGGACCGCCGCTGGTCTTTGCCGCGATCAAGGAGACGGCGCGGGTCGCCGAATCGCTCACCTTCCAGGACGCGATGAACCGGGTGACGCGCCGCCAATTGCCGACGGTTGACGCACTGTACGGCTCGGAGGACAATCTCGAGGGCTTTCGCGCCTTTGCCGAAAAGCGCGACCCGGTGTGGAAGGGCAAGTAGTGGCTCCACTTTTACGCTCTCCTCGATGGAGAGGTAAGGAGTTCCCATGACCGACTACAAAAAGCTGATCGACGCCGAGACCTGGGCATTCATCGAGCGGACCAATTCCTATTATCCACCGGATACGATCGACTACACGATCGATCAGCAGCGCGAAATCTACGACCGCATGTGCCGCGAGTTCTCTGCCGGCTATCCGCAAGGGGTTACGGCGGAAACCACCGCCATTGTGACGCCCTCGCATCCGATCCCGATCCGCATCTATCGGACCCCGGCGCCCGAAGCGGCGGCGATGGTGCTTTATTTCCACGGCGGCGGTTTTATTCTCGGCGGGCTCGACAGCCATGACGATATCTGCGCCGAGCTTTGCGGCCGCACCGGCTATGAAGTGGTTTCGGTCGACTACCGGCTGGCGCCGGAACATCTTCATCCGGCCGCCTTCGACGATGCCATCAGCGCCTTCGAATGGGCGGCGACGACTTACAAGCGCCCGATCCTGCTTTGCGGCGACAGCGCCGGCGGCAATCTCGCCGCTGCGGTCAGCCACGCAACACGCGGCCATGCGCGAAGGCCGATCAGCCAGGTACTGATCTATCCCGGCCTTGGCGGCGACCGCTCGCAAGGCTCTTACGTGACCCATGCCGAGGCGCCGATGCTGACGGTGCGCGACCTCGATTTCTACACGAATATCAGGACCGGCGGCGAAGACCGCACCGGCGATCTCACGCTGTCGCCGCTGGCCGACGCCGATTTTGCCAATCTGCCGCCGACCGTGCTGATCACCGCGCAATGCGACCCGCTGTCGTCGGACGGCGAGGCCTATCGCGATCGCATCGTCGCGGCGGAGGGATACGCCTTCTGGTTGGAGGAGCCGGGTCTGGTGCATGGCTATCTCAGAGCCAGGCATACGGTCGGCCGCGCCCGCTCGAGCTTTACCCGGATCGTCGACGCCGTGGCGGTTCTGGGGCGGGGTGAATGGATCTGGTGAGAGATAGCCGCCATTGTAGCCGGGACCACGGCTGCGCGGCGTTCCTCTCAGGACGATCGCTCAGGGCTTATTGCCGATCCTGGCGCTGCCCCTCATCGCCCTGCCGGGCACTTCTCCCCGTATAGCCACGGGGAGAAGGGGCTGGCCGCAATCTTGGCGCACATTCTACAATGTTGGATATTGGCGAACCTCTGATGAGAGCGTCCCTCTCCCCGTCACTATACGGGGAGAGGATGCCGCCAGGCAGGTGAGGGGCAGCGCCGACGTCCAGAATTGCTCAGAAGCGATTGCTCTGCCTCTCACCCTACCCCGCGTGACGCGGCGCGGCCGGCGCTGCGGCTGGAAAAAATGCAGCCGCCGAGAAACGTACCTTCCAGCGCGGCATAGCCGTGCATGCCGCCGCCGCCGAAACCGGCGGCTTCGCCGACGGCATACAGTCCTTCAACCGGTTGGCCCTCGGCGTCCAGCACGCGGCTGTCGAGATCGGTCTGCAAGCCGCCCAGCGTCTTGCGGGTCAGGATGTTGAGCCTGACTGCGATCAGCGGGCCATTGGCAGGATCGAGCATCTTGTGCGGCTTGGCCGTGCGGATCAGCCGGTCGCCGAGATAGGCGCGGGCGCCGCGCAAGGCGGTGATCTGCATGTCCTTGGAGAACGGATTGTCGAGCTGCCGGTCGCGGGCGCGGATTTCGCGCTCGACCTTGCTGAGCTCAAGCAGCGGCTCGCCGCCGACTAGTGCGTTCATGCGGGCGACCAATGCCGGCAAATCGGGCTCGACGATGAAATCCGCGCCCTTCTCCATGAACGCCCTCACCGGACCGGGAACGCCTGACGTTGCGCGGCCAAGCACCTGGCGCCAGCTTTTCCCAGTCAGGTCGGGGTTCTGCTCGGAGCCCGACAGCGCGAACTCCTTCTGGATGATTTTTTTGGTCAGGATGAACCAGGAGTAGTCGAAGCCGGTGCTCATGATGTGGCTGAGCGTGCCCAGCGTGTCGAAGCCGGGATAGAGCGGCACCGGCAGCCGCTTGCCCCGGGCGTCGAGCCACAGCGACGACGGGCCGGGCAGGATGCGGATCGCATGGTCGGTCCAGAGTGGCGCCCAGTTCCTGATGCCTTCGACATAGTGCCACATGCGGTCGCGGTTGATGATGCTGCCGCCGGCCGCCTCGGTGATCGCCAGCATGCGGCCGTCCACATGGTCGGGAACGCCGGAGATCATGCGCCTGGGCGGCGCGCCGAGCCGCTGCGGCCAGTTTTTCCGGACAAGCTCGGGATTGCCGCCGATGCCGCCGGAAGCGACGATGACCGCTTGCGCCTTGAGCTCGAAATCGCCAGCGATATCGCGTGAGCTCTTGCGGCCGCGCTCGACATCGCTCGGCACCAGAATGTCGCCGCGCACGCCGTTTACGACAGCGCCTGTCCGCATCAGTTCGTCGACCCGGTGGCGGAACTTGAAGCGGATCAGCCCGCTTTTCTCGGCCTCGCGCACGCGCTGAACGAACGGGTCGAGCACGCCGGGTCCAGTGCCCCAGGTGATATGGAAGCGCGGCACCGAATTGCCGTGGCCGACGGCATTGCCGCCGCCGCGCTCGGCCCAGCCGACCACCGGAAAGAACTTTATGCCGCGCTGCATGAGCCATGAACGCTTCTCGCCAGCGGCGAAGCCGACATAGGCTTCGGCCCAGCGGCGCGGCCAGAGATCTTCCGGGCGGTCGAAGGCGGCGGTGCCCAGCCAGTCCTCGAGCGCCAGATCATGCGAATCGCGGATGCGCATGCGCCGCTGTTCGGGCGAATCGACGAGGAAGATGCCGCCAAGCGACCAGAACGCCTGGCCGCCGAGCGACTGTTCCGGCTCCTGGTCGACGATGATGGTCTTCTTGCCGGCCTCGGCCAGTTCCGCCGCGGCGACGAGGCCGGCGAGGCCAGCGCCGACAATGATCACATCGGCATCGTCAGCCATTCCCTCCTCCCCCGGCTCTCCTCCCGGCTTTGACGGATCGTCAGACCGTCTCCCAGCCTTCCTTCTCGCCGGCGCGGAAGATGGCGTCGATGACCTTCTGGTTGAGCACCGACTCTTCCAGCGTAAAGACGCGGTCGGTGCCGCCCTGTGCCGCCCGCGCGAAGGCCTCGACCTCCAGCCGGTATTGCTGCATGCCGGGGAAGCGGAACACTTGCGCCTCGCTGTGGTTCTGGTTGTGCAGCTCGATGCGATGATGGTCGTAGATCCCGGCGTTGAACGGCGAAAGCACCTCGATGAAGCCCTTCTCGCCGTGGAACACCATCACCTGCCGCGCCGCCATCTGCGTCGACAGGTAGAACGACAGTTCGAAGTCGCCGAAATCGGCGCGGATCGAAGAGTAGATGTCGGTGCCGAACGTCTTGTCGCGCTCGATCGTCGCCTGGACGCGCAGCGGCTCCTTGCCCGTCGAAAAACGCGTCGATACCGTCGGGTAAACGCCGATGTCGGGCAGCGCGCCGCCGCCGAGATCGAGCTGGTTGCGCATGTTCTTTGGATCGACATTATAGTAGGAAAACGCACCCTGCACATGGCGCAGCCGGCCGATGGCGCCGTTGGCGATCAGCTCGCGCACCTTGATCCATTGCAGGTGGTAGACGACCATGAAGGCTTCGCAGACGAGCACGTTCTTGGCGTCGCGCAGCTTGATCAGCGGCGGAATGTCCTTGGCATCGAGGGCCAGCGGCTTTTCGACCAAAACATGCTTGCCGGCCTCGATCGCCTTGGCGGTCCATTCGACATGCTGCGCGGTCGGCAGCGGGATGTAGACGCCGTCGACGTCCTTGGATGCGAGCAGCTCGTCATAGGAACCGAAGGCATGGGGGGCGCCGAAACGATCGGCCAGGGCACGGGCCCTCGAAATGTCGCGGCTGGCGATCGCGGACAGCACGCCGTTCTCCGCCTCGACTATTGCGGGCAAAAGATGCTCGCGGCCGATCTTGGCCGTCGACAAAACACCCCATCGGAACATCAGGCTTCTCCATCTTTAATGCAGACGTCGAGGTTTGCCTGAAATCGGCGGAAAAGCCAATGCGAAGCATGGCAGGGAGTAAGGCGATCGTCTGCGGCTTGTTCGGGTGCCGGCGCTGCCCTCCGCAGAGCTTGGGTCCTGCAAAGGCTATCCCCTTCTACCTGTAAGCGTCATGTCGAAGTCGACAACGTTCGAATAGATCGGCGTGCCGACATCCATGCCGTAGCGTGACCGCAGCACCTGGCCGGTGACATGGAATCTGATCGTGCCTGCCTTGAGGCCGGCGAGCTCGGCGGTGAACTTTTCCGGAAAAGTCTTGCCGCGCGCCGTCAGCCGGCCGGTGACAAGGGCTGACGTGTCGCCGGTGCGTTTCACGCTGATCGAGCGGAACTGGATTTCCGGGTTGTTGGCTGCGTCGAATACCGCGTCGGAGCGGAGGAAGGCGTCGACGCGGCGCTGGCCGGTGCCGACGCTTTCGGGAAAGATCGTGATATTGACCTGGGAGCGCCCGATATTGCTGTTGTCGATACGGATGCTGCCCTTGAAGCGGGCGAAGGCGCCGGCGAGCCCGCCGCCGCCGGCCTTGCCGACGGAGAAACGGATGCTGGAACCGGCCGGGCTGATCGTGTAGCTGCCGGCAGCGTCGCTGAGCGCCACCGCCGCGAAAACAGGCACGGCAAGGCAAGCGGCGACCGCCGCAAATCCGAAGACGCGCGCAACCATGGGCGTGATCCTTTTTTGGAGGCAACGCTTTTTAGCGCCCTCGCCCCACCAACGAATCAGCCGCCCACTCTATTCCGCGTTGTGATCCGACGAAGGCGTGATCATGCGCGTCAGCACCGTGTCCTTCAGCCAAAAATGATGGCGCAGCGCCGCGGCGAAATGCAGGGCGACAAGTCCGATGCCGGCATAGGCGAGATACCAATGCACCGACGTCCAGAAGCTTTCCGCCGGGTCCGATTCCGCGAGTGGCAGGTCCGGTATGACGAACAGGTAGAATGGCACGCTCGGAATCTCCAGCATCGACACCGACACCAGCGCCCAGCCGGACAGGGGCAGCGCGAGCTGAAACGCGTAGAGCGCGAAATGGACGAGCGCCGCCGTCCGGCGCTCAAAGCGCCCGACCGAGCGCGGCAGCGCCGGCACCGCATTGCCGAGCCGCCAAGCGATGCGCAGGATCACCAGGCCGAGCAGCAGAAAGCCCAGGGATTTGTGCAGCTGGATCAGCTCGAAGGCGGTGCGCTGGCTGGATACCCGCACCATGACGACGCCGAGCATGAACTGGCCGATGAAGAGCGCCGCGATCAGCCAGTGAAGGACGATTGCCGCCCAGCCATAGCGGGTGGTGTCGTTTGTGATCAATGCGGGCATGGCCAGCAAACGCCGGCGGCCCCGGCTTTCTTCCACTGCCAACAGTCTATCCCGCCGTCTTGAAGAAATCGACAAACGCCCTGAGCGACGGCCGCATCTGGCGGCGGCTCGGATAGTAGACGAAGAAACCGTCGAAGGGCGGGCACCAGTCCTCCAGCACGCGAATGAGCTTGCCGTCGGCAATGCCATTGCGAACATAGTCCTCGAACACGAAGGCAAGGCCGGCGCCGTCGATCGCCGCATTGGCGATCAGATGGTCCTCGTCGAGGATCAGCGGCCCTTGCACCGTGAACTCGATCTCCTCGCCGTCCTTCTCGAATTCCCAGCGGTAGAGGATGCCGCTGGAGAAGCGGAAGCGGATGCAACGGTGACCGGCAAGATCGTGTGGATGGCGCGGTCTGGGCATGGTCGCGAAATAGGATGGCGCGCCGACGACGGCGCCGCGAAGGTTTGGCCCGATGCGCACCGCGATCATGTCGCGCTGCAGGCTCTCGCCGAGCCGGACGCCGGCGTCGAAGCCGCCTTCGACCACGTCGGTGAAGCGATCTTCAATGACGATCTCCAGCACGATGTCGGGATAGGCCGACGCAAAGGCGCCGAGCCGCGGCGTCAGCGCCAGGTGGGCTGCGGTGCGCGGCACGGTCAGTCTGAGATTGCCGGCCGGCCGGTCTCGCGCCTCGACCGCCGATTCCAGGGCGAGGTCGATTTCGGACAACGCCGGCCTCAGCCGCTCGAGCAGCTGTGCGCCTTCCTCGGTCGGGGCGACGCTGCGCGTGCTGCGCGCCAGGAGCCGCACGCCAAGACGCGCTTCCAGGCTGGAAACCGCATGGCTGACTGCGGAGGGCGCAATGGCCAGTTCCCTGGCCGCGCCACGAAAGCTGCCGCACTGGGCGACGGTTGCCAACACTGCAAGCTGTGAGAGGTGAGTACGGTTCATTGATCTGTTTTTTAGAACAGCCCGTGCGAATGAGAGCTGGTTATCGAACGCGGTGCAAGACGCTATTTCCGTCGCATCACAACAAGGAGGCGCGTAATGCAAACCCGCAAGCTTGGAAATGAACTTGACGTCTATCCGGTCGGCCTCGGCTGCATGGGGATGAGCTTCGTCTATGGCGGCCAGGCGGAGGCCGACGCGATCGCCACGCTGCGCCGCGCCGTCGAGATCGGCGTCAATTTCTTCGACACGGCCGAAGTCTATGGCCCCTACGAGAACGAGATCCTGCTCGGAAAGGCGTTGAAGCAGGTGCGCGATCAGGTGACGATCGCGACAAAATTCGGCTTCAAGATCCTCGAAGAAGGCAATGGCGTCGAGCGCATGGCCGGTGTCGACAGCCGCCCCGAAAACGTCAAAGCGGTCGCCGAAGCCTCATTGAAGCGGCTGGGCACCGAGGTGATCGACCTGTACTACCAGCATCGCGTCGATCCCAATGTGCCGATCGAGGATACGGTCGGCGCCATGGCCGAGCTGGTGCGCGAGGGCAAAGTGCGCGCGCTCGGCCTGTCGGAAGCGAGTGCGGCGACCATTCGCCGGGCGCATGCCGTGCATCCGATATCAGCCGTGCAGAGCGAATATTCGCTGTGGAGCCGCGATCCGGAAGAAGAGGTGTTTGCCGTCTGCCGTGAACTCGACATCGGCTTTGTTCCCTACAGCCCGCTCGGTCGCGGCCTGCTGACCGGGACGATCGCCAAGCCAGAGGCTCTCGGCGCCGGCGATTGGCGCCTCACTCTGCCGCGCTTCCAGGCCGACGCCATGGCAGCCAATGCGGCTGTTATCGCCGCGCTGGAGACGATGGCGGCCCAGAAGGGCGTGACGTCGGCGCAGCTGGCGCTCGCCTGGGTGCTGCATCAGGGCGATTTCATCGTGCCGATCCCTGGCGCTCGCAAGATCCGCCATCTGGAGCAGAACGCGGCAGCGGCACAGATCGCGCTGAGCCAAGCCGAGGTGGCGGCCATCGGCGACGCGCTGTCGCCGGAGAAGGTCACCGGCAAGCGCTACACCGAAGAGATGCTGGCGCTGGTCAACGGATAGACAGCGGCTGGATGAAAATTCGAAAGGGGCGCTCCGGCGCCCCTTCTTTGTTTCCAATCCAAATTTATGCCCGCAGCACGCCGCCGGTCTGCTTGTGCACATTCTCGACGATGCGCTTTGCCAGCGCTTCGAAATCCTCATCGGTCAGCGTTTTTTCGATCGGCTGGATTGACACTTCGATGGCGATCGATTTCTTGGCTGCGCCGAGCGATGCCCCTTCGAACACGTCGAAGACCGAGACGTTGGTGATCAGCTTCCTGTCGGCGGCAAGGGCGGCACGGGTCAACGTGCCGGCTTCGACTGCCTTGTCGACGACGAAGGCGAAATCGCGTTTGACCGCCTGGAAGGCGGACAGCTCCAGCCTCGGTTTTGTCCGCGTCGGCTTGGCCTTCGGCTCGGGCACGGCATCGATAAACACCTCAAAGCCGCAGAGCGGCCCGGAGACGTCCAGTTCCTCCAGCGTCTTAGGGTGGAATTCGCCGAACGTTCCCAAAATGACTTTAGGTCCGAGCTTGATCGTGCCGGAACGGCCGGGATGATACCAGGCCGGGCCGCCGGCCTCGATCTGCAGCCGCTCGACCGGCGCGCCGCAGGCTTCGAGCGCTGCGATCGCGTCGGCCTTGGCGTCGAAAACGCCGACCGGACCGGCATTGCCGGCCCAATGACGGCCGGAGCCTTCGAGCTTGGCCGTGCCGCGCCGAACGCCGGCGGCGACGCGTCGCTGCTGGTCGGCCGCATCGCCCTCATAGGTGCCCGATACTTCGAACAGCGCGACATCGCCGATGCCCTTGTCGGCATTGCGCTGGGCGGCGGCGATCAGGCCCGGCAGCAGCGACGGCCGCATGTCGGACATGTCGGTGGCGATCGGATTGGCGAGCTTGAGTGCTGTCCCGCCGCCGCCGAACAGTTCGGCATGTTTTGCCGGAATGAACGACCAGGTGACCGCCTCCATCATGCCGCGCACCGCCAGCGCCCGCTTGGCGGCGCGGGTGCGGACCTGCAGCGTGGTCAGGATCTTGGCATTGACGGCATCATGCGCGCCGAGCGGCTGCGGGGCGATATTGTCGATGCCATGGATGCGCATGACTTCCTCGACCAGGTCGGCCTTGCCGTCGACATCCGGCCGCCAGGATGGCACGGCGACATTGATGACATCACCCACGCCTTCCGGTTTGAAGCCGAGGCGCGAAAGGATGGCGAGACTCTCGTCCCTGGGCACCTCGATGCCGGTCAGCCGCTTCACTTCCGACAACGGGAAGGAAACGATCTTCTCGACATGGCCGGCATAGCCGACGACTTCGGTTTCGGTCGGCGTCCCGCCGCAGAAATCCAGCACCAGCTTGGTGGCCAGTTCCACCCCAGGCACCATGAATTCAGGATCGACGCCGCGCTCGAACCGGTAACGCGCATCGCTGATGATGCCTAGCGTCCTGCCGGTGCGCGCCGTGGTGATCGGATCCCAAAGTGCGGATTCGACCAGCACGTCGGTGGTGTTCTCGTCGCAGCCGGAATGCTCGCCGCCCATGATGCCGGCGATCGATTCGACGCCGTCCTCGTCTGCTATGACGCACATGTCAGGCGTCAGCGTGTATTCGCGGCCGTCGAGCGCCAGCACCTTTTCACCGTCACGCGCCCTGCGCACGGTAAGATTGCCGGCGACCTTGTTGGCGTCGAACACATGCAGCGGCCGGCCGCGGTCGAAGGTGACGTAGTTGGTGATGTCGACCAGCGCGCTGATCGGTCTCAGCCCAATGGCGATCAGCCGCTGCTGCAGCCATTTCGGCGACGGGCCGTTTTTCACGCCGCGCACCAGCCTGAGCGCGAAGCCCGGGCAGAGCTCCGGTGCTTCGATATTCACCTTGACCGGGCACATGCCGTCGCCGGCATGCGGCATGATCGCGCCGCCGACCAGGCGGCCGAGACCGCTCGCCGCCAGATCGCGGGCGATGCCATAGACGCTGGTCGCGTCCGGACGGTTCGGCGTCAAATTGATCTCTATGACCGGATCGTCGAGATGCGCGTAGGCGGCGTAGCTGGCGCCGACAGGCGCATCGGCGGGCAGGTCGATGATGCCGTCATGCTCTTCGGAAAGCTCCAGCTCGCGCTCGGAGCACATCATGCCATGACTTTCGACACCCCTGATCTTGCCGACCGCCAGCGTCACGTCGATCCCGGGAATATAGGTGCCGGGTGCTGCAAAGGCGCCGATCAGGCCAGCGCGGGCGTTGGGCGCACCGCAGACGACCTGCACCGGGGCCTTGCCGTCGCCGGTATCGACCGTCAGCACGCGCAGCCGGTCGGCGTCGGGATGCTGCACCGCCGTCAGCACCTTGGCGATGACGAACGGCTTCAGGCTCGACCTGTCGTCGACATGCTCGACTTCGAGGCCGATCGAGGTCAACCGCTCGACGATCTCGGCCAGCGAGGCGTCGGTCTCGAGATGATCCTTGAGCCAGGAGAGGGTGAGTTTCATGACTGTGTTCCGTCTGATGGTCTGGGCACGCTGGTCTTCAAATGGCGCGGCAAGTCGTCCGGCATGTGCAGGAAGGGCAGTTGCTCGCGCACATGGGCATGGTGCGTCGGTTTGAAATAGGCCGGCATGTCCATGGCGCCGAGCACGAAATAGATATGGTCGGCCAGCCGCTCGTCGACATAGGCGATCGGCGAGCCGCAGACGCCGCAAAAGGAGCGCGTCACCGACCCGTTCTCAAACATCTTCAGCGCCTTGCCCGTGAAGGCGACCTGCTCGGTCATGAAGCCGACGAAAGCCGACAGCGGCGCGCCGCTGGCCCGCCGGCAATCGCCGCAATGGCAATAGCTGACATGGTGCGGTTCGGCCGAAGCCTCGAACCGCACGGCGCCGCAACGGCAGCCGCCGGTGTGGGCCGCTGTCATGCGCTCAAGCCCCCGAATAGCGTCGGCATGTCGAGCGGCCGGAAGCCGTAATGCGACAACCAGCGCACATCGGCGTCGAAGAAGGCGCGCAGGTCCGGCATGCCGTATTTCAGCATGGCGATGCGGTCGATGCCCATGCCCCAGGCAAAGCCCTGATACTCGTCGGGATCGAGCCCGCCGTAGCGGAGCACGTTGGGGTGGACCATGCCGCAGCCGAGGATCTCCATCCAGTCGGAGCCTTCGCCGAAGCGCACTTCGCCCGGCCGCGAACGGTCGCACTGGATGTCGACCTCCATGCTGGGTTCGGTGAACGGGAAGAAGGACGGCCGGAAGCGCATCTTGACCTGCGGCACCTCGAAGAAGGCCTTGCAGAACTCCTCCAGCACCCATTTCATGTTGGCGACATTGGCCGTCTTGTCGATCACCAGTCCCTCGACCTGATGGAACATCGGCGAATGGGTGGCATCGGAGTCCTGCCGGTAGGTTTTTCCGGGGATGACGATGCGGATCGGAGGCTTCTGCACCTCCATGGTGCGGATCTGCACCGGAGAGGTGTGGGTGCGCAAAAGCTTGCGCTCGCCCTTCTCGTCCGGCTGGAAGAAGAAGGTGTCGTGCATCTCGCGCGCCGGATGGCCTTCCGGGAAATTCAGCGCGGTGAAATTGTAATAGTCGGTCTCGATATCGGGACCTTCGGCGATGGCAAAGCCGAGGTCGCCGAAGATCGCGGCAATCTCATCGCTGACCTGGCTGATCGGATGGATGCGACCGCGCTCGGCCGGCGATTGCCGCACAGGCAATGTGACATCGACCTTATCCGCCGCGAGCCGTGCCGCGATCGCCACGTCCTTCAGCTCGGCGCGGCGCGCGGTAAGCGCCTCGGTGATGCGGTTCTTGAGGCCGTTGATAGCCGGGCCTTTTATCTGGCGCTCTTCTGCGCTCATCGAGCCGAGCGTCTTCAGCATGTCTGAGACCGAGCCCTTCTTGCCGAGCGCTGCGACGCGAACGGCTTCGATCGCGGCCTCGTCGGCGGCCGACGCGATGTCGGTCATCAGGGAATTTTCGAGGGTTTCCATGTCACTCATGTTTCAGGCCCGATTGGAGGCAAAGAAAGACCCGCGCCAGCCCTGCCAGCGCGGGTTTCCCAAATCAAGTGTCGAAGTGCTTGGGAAGGCGCTGGTTAGGCTACAGCGCTTTCAAAAGCGTTCGGCGTGGTGTTCTTGAGGTATTCGAGCGCGACCTTGGCCTTGGCCACAAGTGCGGCAAATGCCTGCGGCTCGTGGATGGCCATGTCCGACAGGATCTTGCGATCGATCTCGATGCCGGCCTTGTTGAGACCGTCGATGAAGCGGCCATAGGTCAGGCCATGCTCGTGGGTCGCGGCATTGATGCGCTGGATCCAGAGAGCGCGGAACGAACGCTTGCGGTTCTTGCGGTCGCGGTAGGCGTACTGCAGCGACTTTTCCACCGCCTGCTTGGCGATGCGAATCGTGTTCTTGCGGCGGCCATAAAAACCCTTGGCGGCTTTCAGGACCTTCTTGTGCTTGGCGTGCGAAGTGACGCCTCTTTTTACGCGTGCCATGTCATGATCTCCTTAAAACGTTGTCCAGACCGAATGCCCTAGAGGCCGTTCGGCAGAAAATTCTTGATGACCTTCTTGCCATCCGGTTCAGCCAGAACCATCGTGCCGCGGGCATTTCGAATGAACTTGTTGGAACGCTTGATCATGCCGTGACGCTTGCCGGCCGCAGCCGACAGGACTTTACCCGTACCTGTGATCTTGAACCGCTTCTTAGCGGCTGACTTGGTCTTCATCTTGGGCATTTTGCTACTCCGTTTATGTGCGCATCATCGCGCTTTTTGTTCGCTTCAGGCCGACCAAAGCCCGAAAAGCAAATGAAACCGCCACGGCATGCCCTGCCGGGCGGTTTTTGGGAACGGCGGTGCTATACGTCAAAGCGGGCCGGCGCGCAACACCCTGTGCCTATGGGAAACGGAACAGCACCGGCAGTATGCCCGATTGCTGGGCGCCGTCGATCGATTCGAAAAACGGCAGGGCAACGAGGAATACCAGTCCGTCCAGCAGCGTCGTCCGCAGCAGGCGCGGCTTGAAGCTGCCGGTGTCGCCTTCCTGATACAGCGAAAGCTTCGGGAAGAAGCGCGGCACCCGCGCCATATACGCCTGGAATGGAGCACCGAAGGCCTCCTTCAGGAACTTCTCTTCGCGCACGATGACGACATAAAAGGCGGCGGCGCAAATCACCGCGAAGCCGATCGCCGCAGTGATCGAGCCCATCTGCGCGCCGACGCCGGCGGCAGCTATCGAGGAGAAGACATAGAGCGGATTGCGGGTGATCGAATAGGGTCCGCCGGTAACCACCTCGGAGGATTTGCGTCCGCCGATATAGAGCGTTGACCACAAGCGCCCGACAATGCCGAGAAAGATCAGCAGGACGCCGACCATTTCGATCGTTTCGTGCGGCACGCTTTCGGGAGGAAAAGCAGACTGGCCAAACAGCAGCGCTGCGAACATGACGACCACGAGGGCGGCAAGCACCATCCTGCGTGCGTGCTGATACCTGCCCAGCGCACGCTTGGCCTGCGCTTGTTCGGCGCGCGCCGATTTAACTTCATTAAGCATGTCGGGAATCCGATCGTCGAGGAACTTCGCCGGCGATCGCAGCGCCTGGCCAAGAAAACAGGCGCCCCCGCCGATCGCCGGGACGCCTTTGCAGGATGATTCAGGCGTATTTAATGCATGTCGCCTCTTTTGCCGTCATCCGCAGCTAATACAGCCAGAAGAGGACGGGAATTACACCGCTTTCCTGTCCGGACTCGATGAGTTCGAAAAACGGTATGGAAGCCAGGAACATCAAGCCGTCGCGCAGCGTGTGATTGAAGATGCGCGGTGTGAAGGTGACTTCGGCCTGATCGCGAAAAAGTCGGGGATTGGGAAAAAATCGCGGCACCCGTGCGATGTAGTCCTTGTACGGCGCCCCGAGCACGGTCGTCAAATGCCGTTCCTCGCGCAGCGTGACGATGTAGAACGCGGCCGCGCACAAAACCGCCGACGCCACCGAGACGATCACGCTGCCGGTCTGGGCGCCGATGCCGGCGGCCGCTACGGTGGAAAAAAAATACAGCGGGTTGCGCATCACCGAATATGGCCCGGTGGCAACCACTTCGGTCGACTTGCGGCCGCCGATATAGAGGATCGACCAGAGCCTGCCGCCGATCCCGATCAGTATCAGGGCGATCCCGTACTGCCCCTCTATGCGTTCGTGGCCTAGTTCATCGTGCGTGGAGCCGCCGAAGATCAGCAAAGCGCAAAAAGCACCAATCAGCAGCGCCAGCAGGACGCGCCGGCGCCGCTGATAGCGGCCCATTTCGTCGAACGACTGTTCAATCGGAGAACGTGCCGCAGCGGCCATGGGACAATCCTTTCGCCGCGAGGACCGGCAACCCGAATCCTTGTCGATGCAACTTGCGGAGAAATCATGGCGAAGACAAAACAAACAAAAGGCCGCCGAAGCGGCCTTTGCTTTCGACGGGATCGCTTTAGCGGGGCGCCAGCACCATCATCATCTGGCGGCCTTCGAGTTTCGGTTCGGCTTCGACCTTGGCGATGGGCGCCACTTCCTCACGAACTTTATTCAGAAGCTGCATGCCGAGTTCCATATGCGCCATCTCGCGGCCGCGAAAGCGCAATGTCAGCTTGACCTTGTCACCTTCCTCGAAAAACCGCCGGACCGCTTTCATCTTGGTCTCGTAGTCATGGCTGTCGATGTTTGGGCGCATCTTGATCTCCTTGATCTCGATGACCTTCTGGTTCTTGCGCGCCTCGGCCGCCTTCTTCTGGTTGGCGTATTTCAACTTGCCGAGATCGAGAATTTTTACGACGGGCGGCACTGCGTTGGGCGATATCTCGACCAGATCGAGCCCAGCCTCTTCGGCGAGCAGCAATGCGTCATTGATGGAGACATCGCCATGGTTGTGGCCTTCGGCGTCGATAAGTTGGACCCGGGGAACCCGGATGTCACGGTTGGAGCGCGGGCCCTCCTTGGTGGGCGCCGTTGCTTTGAAAGGTCTGCGAATGGTCGTGGTCTCCTTGAGCCGTTTCGTTCAGGATTTTTAATTCAGATTGCGAACGCGCCAATGTGGTGAGCGCGCGGCCGGAGTCAATAGCACAGCGTTCACAGGAAATCACCCTGTTCCCTGACTTCTGCCTGTACCAAACGAAGAAACTTGCCGAGCACTTTTCGTTGAACCGCCAGCTGTGTCAAAAGACTTGCGTGAGGAGTTCGCCGTGACCGCACCGGTTTTTCTCGATGTCGACGGAACCAGCATCGCTGTCAGGCGCGCTGCGGGTGCCGCGCCAGGCATTGTCTGGCTCGGCGGCTACAAGTCGGACATGCTGGGCACCAAAGCCGAGAAGCTGGCGGAATGGGCGAGCGGGCAAGGCCGGGCATTCCTGCGCCACGACTATTCCGGTCATGGCGAATCGGGCGGCGCCTTTGCCGACGGCACCGTCTCGAAATGGCTTTCGCAAAGCCTCGCTGTCTTCCGCCATTTCACGCAAGGCAGGCAAATCCTGGTCGGCTCGTCGATGGGCGCATGGATCGCGCTGCGCATGATCCAGGAATTGCGCCAAGAATTGCACAAGGAAGGCCAGAACCGCATCGCCGGCCTGGTGCTGCTGGCGCCGGCGCCGGATTTCACCGCAGAGCTGGTCGAGCCGGCGCTGACCAAAGCGCAGAAGCGCGATCTTGCCAAGAAGGGCTTTTTCGCGGAGCCGTCGGACTATTCGGCCGAGCCTTACATCTACACCCGAGCGCTGATCGAGGATGGCCGCAACAACCTGACAATGAACGGGCCGATCGACACCCATTGCCCCGTCCACATATTGCAAGGGCTGGCCGATGCCGACGTGCCGCCGAGCCATGCGCTGAAACTGGTCGGCCTGCTGCCGGCCGACGACGTCACGCTGTCGCTGATCCCCGACGGCGACCACCGCCTGTCGCGGCCTCAGGATCTCGACATGCTGGTGCGGGCGGTCGACGCCATGGTGCGGCAGGCAGGCTAGGGACATGCGCATTTCCATTCCGGTATCCGCCTTCGTCGCGGCGATTGTCGGCTTCGGCGGCACGCTGGCCATCGTCATCGCCGCCGCCAAGGCGGTCGGCGCGACGCAGGTCGAAACCGCGAGCTGGGTGACGGCGATCTGCCTCGCCATGGCGATCGAGAGCCTGTGGCTGTCATGGCGCACCAGGATGCCGGTCATCGCCGCATGGTCGACGCCGGGGGTGGCGCTGATCGCGGCATCGAGCGGCTTTTCGATCGGCGAGGCCGTCGGCGCCTTCATCGTCACCGGGATTTTGCTGATTGCCACCGGCCTGTTCAGGCCTCTGACCAAGCTGATCGCCAGGATACCGGCCTCGGTCGCGTCGGGGATGCTGGCCGGCATCGTCGTCACCTTCGCCATCAATGCGGTGAAGGCCATTCCCGTCGACCCGTGGCTGATCCTGCCGCTGATCGCCGCCTTCTTTGTCATCCGCTTGTTCAATCCGGCGCTCTCGGTGCTGGCGGTGCTGGTCGGCGGCGGCGCTGCCGCCTTCATCACCGGCCGGGTCGGTGGCCTGCCGACCCCGGAACTTTCGACGTTGACGCTGATTGCGCCGCAGTTCACCGTCACGGCGATCATTGGCCTGGCGCTGCCGCTTTATCTCGTCACCATGGCCTCGCAGAACCTGTCCGGCCTCGCCGTGCTGAGGGCCGCGGGCTATCACCCGGAACCTGGCCCGCTGATCGGCGTCACCGGCCTGCTTTCGCTGCTGTCGGCGCCGTTCGGGGCCTCGACCACCAATCTTGCGGCGATCTCTGCGGCGATCTGCACCGGCCCCGATGTGCATCCCGATCCGGGCGAGCGCTGGAAGACCGGTCCCTTCTACGCGCTTGCCTATCTCGTCTTCGCCATTTTCGGCGCCTCGCTGGTGGCGATCTTCGCCGTGCTGCCGCAGAGCCTGATCGTGCTGGTGGCCGGGCTGGCGCTGATGGCGCCGCTCGCCAACGCGCTGTCGATTGCCTTGAAGGAGGAGAGCGAACGCATGGCCGCCACCGTCACCTTTGCCGCCACCGCCTCGGGGCTGACGCTTTTCGGCGTCGGCGCGGCATTCTGGGGGCTGATCGCCGGTTTGGTCGTGCTTTTCCTCGAAACCCTCAAAAAGCGATAATCATTTCAGCCGCTTGTCCGGTTTTGGCCGGCACTGTCTTGAATCGCCGTTTTTCCCATCCCATTTCGATTCCACGCAGCCGGGATTGGCTGTCTCCAACTGAAGGATTGGGAGAAAATGAACACATCTGCATTGATCCGTCCGGCCTGGACGCCGGCGACCATCGCACTGATGGTGATCGGCTTCATGGTGTTCTGGCCGCTCGGCCTCGCCATGCTCGCCTACATCATCTGGGGCGACCGGCTTGACGGCTTCAAGCGCGACGTCAACCGCGCGACCGACGGCATCTTCGCCGGCTGCCGCCGCGGTTCCGACAGAGCGGCGCGCTGGGGCCACGGCTCCGCCCGCACCGGCAATGTCGCTTTCGACGACTGGCGCGAAAAGGAACTCGAGCGGCTCAATGAAGAGCGCCGCAAGCTCGACGAGATGCTGAGCGAGTTCGACGAATATGCCAGGGAATTGCGTCGCGCCAAAGACCAGGAAGAGTTCGATCGCTTCATGGCGAACCGCAACAAGCCGACATCTCCTACAACTGGTGGATCGACCGGCTCGACGGGGACTGGCAACGGTGGCAAATCCACGCCAGGCCTACTGGACGAGTAACGCACTTGGCCTGATATAAATAATCAAAAACGGCGTCGCGTCAGCGGCGCCGTTTCGTTTTTGTTCTATTCGTTTTCCTCGAATCACGTATCGTCCCGCCATGTCATTCGGCTTCTTCCGCCACCTGACCAAACCCAGGCCCGCCCCCGTCGTGGAGCGGGAGCATTGTGTTGCCGGCCGCACGCTGCCGCTCAAGATCGTCGAGAGCGACCGGGCACGGCGCCTGACGCTGCGCATCGATTCCGGCGGACGTGGTCTGCGCATCACCGTGCCGCCGGGCCTGCGCCGAGGCGAAGTGGAAAAATTTCTCGATCGCCATCAGGACTGGCTGGAGCAGCGGCTGGCCAAGGTGCCCAACCGGCCGCAGGTGCGGCCGGGCATCAAGATACCGGTGCGCGGCGTGCCGCATCGCATCGTTCATGAGCCTTCAAAACGCGGGACCGTGACGCTGTCGCGCGACGAACGCGGTCCGCTGATGATCGTGCATGGCGATCGCGTGCACCTGCCGCGCCGCATCGCCGATTTTCTCAAGCGCGAAGCCAAGCGCGAGATCGAGGCGCTGGTGGTCAAGCATACCGGGGCGGTCGGCAAGCGCGCCAAGGCAATCCGCTTTAAGGACACGTCGAGCCGCTGGGGATCGTGCACGTCGGAGGGCAACCTGTCGTTCTCCTGGCGCATCATGATGGCGCCGCGACCGGTCATAAACTACCTCGTCGCGCATGAGGTGGCGCATCTCAAGGAGATGAACCACGGCCCAAAATTCTGGAAATTGTGCGAGCAGCTCTGCCCCGACACCGAGCGCTGCAAGGATTGGCTCAAGCGCAATGGCGGCGTGCTGCAAGCGATCACGTTCGAGTAGATCGCCCGATCAGTCGTCGTTGGCGGCGTTGAGCTCTTCAGGACGCAAGCCCTCGTCGGTATGGCGCGGCCATGGCAAGAAATTCTTCTCGAAGGCATCGTTGCTGAAATAGTCGAGCGCGCGGTGTGCCTCGGCGCCATTGAAGGCGGCCTTGTCCATCAGATGCGCGATGACCTCGCGGGCCTGCGCGAGCTTTTGCCTGAGTTGGGCGACGGTTTGGTCTGCCATGCTTGTTTGCTCCCGCCTGTGCTGTCTGAAGTAAGGTAGCGCGTTCAGCGCTGGTGGCAAACATGGCGCTTTTTCTCGACTCTTTTGCCGTTTCGTGCCAATCCCCGCGTCATGGCGCTTGACATCAAGATATGCGGATTGAAGACCGGCAAGGCGTTGGCCGCGGCATTGGCCGGCGGCGCCAGCCATGTCGGCTTTATTTTCTTTGCCAAAAGCCCGCGCTATGTCGAGCCGGCGGAAGCCGGCCGCTTGCGCGAAGCGGCAATCGGCAAGGCCAAGGCGGTTGCCGTGACGGTCGACGCCGGCGATGCGTTTCTGGATGAAATCGTCGAAAAAATGCGCCCGGACATGCTGCAGCTGCATGGCTCGGAAACACCCGAGCGGGTGGCCGAGATCAAGGCCCGCTATGGCCTGCCGGTGATGAAGGCGCTGCCGGTCAGCGAGGCTGCCGATCTGGAGCGGATAACACCCTTCGTTGGCATTGCCGACCGTTTCCTGTTCGACGCCAAGCCGCCGAAAGGTTCGGAACTGCCGGGCGGCAACGGCATTGCCTTCGACTGGCGCCTTCTGGCCGGCCTTGACGCAGGCGTCGATTACATGCTTTCCGGTGGGCTCAACGCCGCCAATATCGGCGACGCTTTTCGGCTTGCCAACCCGCCCGGATTAGACATTTCCTCGGGCGTGGAAAGCGCGCCGGGCGTCAAGGATCCGGCGCTGATCGAACAGTTTTTCCGGGCTGTCAGAGCCGCGCGGGATACACGCGCAGCCTGAAGGATAGAACCCAGAGCATGTCCCGGAAAAGTGGAAACCGGTTTTCCGACAAGGACATGCTCCAAAACAAGAAGTAGGCGATGAACAAGCCGGCGATACCCAATTCCTTCCGCACCGGACCCGACGAACAGGGCATGTTCGGCATCTTCGGCGGTCGTTTCGTTGCCGAAACGCTGATGCCGCTGATCCTCGACCTGGAGCGGCACTGGAACGAGGTTAAGGACGACCCGGATTTCAAGGCCGAGCTGACGGACCTTTCGACCCACTATGCCGGAAGGCCGTCGAAGCTTTATTTCGCCGAAGGCCTGACCAGGCATCTTCGCGAGGTTTCCTCGGCGAAGGGTCTGGGCGGCGGCGCGAAGGTCTACTTCAAGCGCGAGGATTTGAACCACACCGGCTCGCACAAGATCAACAACTGCCTCGGCCAGATTCTGCTGGCCAAGCGTATGGGCAAGAAGCGTATCATCGCCGAGACCGGCGCCGGCCAGCATGGCGTGGCGTCGGCCACCGTTGCGGCGCGTTTCGGCTTTCCGTGTGTCGTCTACATGGGCGCTACCGACGTCGCCCGGCAAAGTCCGAACGTCTTCCGCATGAAGCTGCTCGGCGCCGAGGTGCGGCCGGTGACCGCCGGTCACGGTACGCTCAAGGACGCCATGAACGAAGCTCTCCGGGATTGGGTGACCAATGTCGAGGACACCTATTACCTGATCGGTACCGCCGCCGGCCCGCACCCCTATCCGGAGCTGGTGCGCGACTTCCAGTCGGTGATCGGCACCGAGGCGCGCGCCCAGATCCTGGAGCAGGAAGGCCGGCTGCCGGACACGATCATCGCCGCCGTCGGCGGCGGCTCGAACGCCATCGGCTTGTTCCATCCCTTCCTCGACGACAAAGAGGTTCGCATCATCGGCATCGAGGCCGGCGGCCGCGGCCTCGATGGCATCGAGCATTGCGCCTCGATGAGCGCTGGCGCGCCCGGCGTGCTGCACGGCAACCGCACCTACCTCCTGCAGAACGCCGACGGGCAGATCATGGACGGGCATTCGATCTCGGCCGGCCTCGATTATCCGGGCGTCGGACCGGAGCATTCCTGGCTGCGCGACAGTGGCCGCGTCGACTATGTGCCAATCCTCGATGACGAGGCGCTGGAGGCATTCCAGCTGACGACACGCGTCGAAGGCATCATCCCGGCGCTCGAATCCGCCCATGCCATCGCGCATGCGGTGAAGATTGTACCCGGCATGGACAAGGACCAGATCGTCATCGTCAATTTGTCCGGCCGCGGCGACAAGGACGTGCATACGGTGGCCAATATGCTGGGCATGGAGATCTGATCATGACCACCCGCATCGACCGCCGCATGGCCAAGCTCAAGGCCGAGGGCCGCCCGGCGCTCGTCACCTATTTCATGAGCGGCGACCCGGACTACGACACTGCCTTGTCGATCATGAAGGCGCTGCCCAAGGCAGGCGCCGACATCATCGAAATGGGCATGCCGTTTTCCGATCCGATGGCCGACGGCCCGGCGATCCAGGCGGCCGCCCTGCGCGCGCTGAAAGGCGGCCAGACGCTGGTCAAGACGTTGAAGATGGCGTCGGAATTCCGTGCCGCCGACAATGAAACGCCGATCGTACTGATGGGCTACTACAATCCGATCTACATCTACGGCGTCGACCGCTTCCTCAGGGATGCGCTGGCCAGTGGCATCGACGGGCTGATCGTCGTCGACCTGCCACCGGAAATGGACGAAGAATTGTGCATTCCGGCACTGAAGGCCGGCATCAATTTCATCCGCCTGGCGACGCCGACCACCGACGACAGGCGCCTGCCCAAGGTGCTGCAGAACACCTCCGGCTTCGTCTATTACGTGTCGATGACCGGCATCACCGGCTCGGCGCTTGCCGACACCGACAAGGTGGCGGCGGCGGTCACGCGCATCAAGGGGCATACCGACCTGCCGGTCTGCGTCGGCTTCGGCGTAAAGACCGCCGAGCAGGCACGCATCATCGGGGCGTCAGCCGACGGCGTCGTCGTCGGCACCGCGATCGTCAATGCGGTCGCCAATGTTCTGGGGCCGAAGGGCGAAAAGACCGCCGATCCGGCCGAGGCGGTCGCCACGCTGGTCAGCGGGCTTTCGCAAGGCGTGCGCGCGGCCCGCCTTGCTGCCGCCGAATAGTCTTCCTACGTCTTCGTCAGGACAGGAGCCGAAGCGATGAACTGGATCACCAACTACGTTCGCCCGAAGATCAATTCGATGCTCGGCCGGCGCACCGACATGCCTGAGAACCTCTGGATCAAGGATCCGGAGACCGGCGAGATGGTCTTCCATAAGGACCTGGAGCAGAACCAGTTCGTCATCCCGTCCTCCGGCCATCACATGAAGATCTCGGCCAAGGAGCGGCTGAGATTCTTCTTCGACGACGGCAAGTACGAGATGCTCGAAAACCCCAAGGTGGTGCAGGATCCGCTGAAATTCCGCGACGAGAAGCGCTACACCGACCGGCTGAAGGAGGCCAAGGCCAAGACCGGGCTGGAGGACGCCATCATCAATGCGGTGGGGACCGTCGAGGGCCTGCCGGTGGTGGTGACCGTGCAGGACTTCGCCTTCATGGGCGGCTCGCTCGGCATGGCAGCCGGCGATGCCATCGTTCGTGGCTTTGAGATCGCTGTGCAACGCAAGCGGCCGCTGATCCTGTTCGCGGCCTCCGGCGGCGCCCGCATGCAGGAAGGCATCCTGTCGCTCATGCAATTGCCGAGAACCACGATCGGCGTCGATCGGCTGAAGGAAGCCGGTCTTCCCTATATTGTCGTCCTGACCAACCCGACCACCGGCGGCGTCACCGCCTCTTACGCCATGCTGGGCGACGTGCACATCGCCGAGCCCGGCGCGCTGATCGGTTTTGCCGGGCCGCGCGTCATCGAGCAGACCATCAGGGAAAAACTGCCCGACGGCTTCCAGCGCGCCGAGTATCTGATGGAGCACGGCATGGTCGACATGGTGGTGTCGCGGCTGGAGATGCGCCAGACGATCGCGCGGCTCCTGAAAATGCTGCTTAAGCTGCCGGAAGAAGAAAAGCCGCTGGAACCGGAAATTCTGCCGCCGGTGGCGCTCCCGGCGGAAGCACGCCCGCAAGCCTGACGCGACATTCGTCGTCGCGAACCGCGATTGCGCGCCATCTGTGGCGCTGTAGCATCTTGATTCGCGCATGATGCTTTCCGATTTCGATTTTCGGGGTCATGCGCTAGGATTCTCCCATGACCACGCTTGCAGCCGACCGCGAAATCGAAAGCCTGATGTCGCTTCATCCGAAGGGCTTCGATCTTTCGCTCGACCGCATTTCGCGGCTGCTGGAGCGGCTGGGCAATCCGCAGGACCATCTGCCGCCGGTCATCCACATCGCCGGCACCAACGGCAAGGGCTCCTGCGCCGCGTTTTCGCGGGCGCTGCTGGAAGCATCCGGCCACCGCGTCCATGTCCACACATCGCCGCATCTGGTGAACTGGCATGAGCGCTACCGGCTGGCCGCCGACGGCGGCGGCAGGCTGGTCGAGGATAAGGTCTTCGCCGACGCCATCGCCCGCGTCGCCAAAGCCAATGAAGGCCAGAAGATCACCGTCTTCGAAATCCTCACCGCCGTCACCTTCCTGCTGTTTTCCGAATATCCGGCAGATGCCGTCATCATCGAGGTCGGCCTTGGCGGCCGCTTCGATGCCACCAATGTCATCAGCGAGCCGGCGGTGTCGGTGATCATGCCGGTCTCGCTCGACCACGAATCCTTTCTCGGCGATCGTGTCGAACTGATCGCCGCCGAAAAAGCCGGCATCATCAAGGGCGGTTGCCCGGTGGTCATCGGCGCGCAGGAAAGCGAAACGGCGCTGCAGGTGCTTATCGAAACCGCCGAGCGGCTCGGCTGTCCCGCCTTCGTCTATGGCCAGGATTTCCTCGCCTTCGAGGAAAACGGCCGGATGGTCTATCAGGACGAAGACGGGCTGATGGACCTGTCGCCGCCGCGGCTGCCAGGGCGCCACCAGTTCGCCAATGCGGCGGCGGCGATTGCGGCGGTCAAGGCGGCGGGCTTCGAGATCAGCCATCGCGTCGCAGACAAGGCGATGGCCAATGTCACCTGGCCGGGGCGGATGCAGAAATTGCCGCAAGGCAGGCTGACGGAACTGGCGCCGAAGGGCGCCGACATCTGGCTCGACGGCGGCCACAATCCGGGCGCCGGCGTGGTCGTCGCCGAAGCACTTGCCGAGCAGGAGGAAAAGAACCCGCGGCCGCTGTTCCTGATTTCCGGCATGATCAACACCAAAGACCAGAGCGGCTATTTCAGCGCCTTCAAGGGGCTGGTGCGGCATGTCTACACGGTGCCGGTGAGCCTCAGCGAGGCAAGCGTGCCGAATGACGAACTGGCGATCCGCGCCGTCGAGGCCGGCCTTTCGGCCGAACCGGTGAGCTCCGTCGCCAATGCGCTGATGCTGCTGCGCGACACATGGGACGGACCGCCGCCGCGCATCCTGATCAGCGGCTCGCTCTATCTGGCCGGCGCGGTGCTGGCCGAAAACGGCACACCGCCGACCTGATCTATTCTGCCGGACCTCCGGTACGAAGAGGCCAGAACAATTCCAGGAAAAGTGCGTCGCGGCTTTCCCGGGAAAAGCGCGTCGCGCTTTCCCTAGGGAATTGCGTAAAACAAATACTTAGAGCGGTTCGGCGGTTCTATCGAAAGCTGAACGGTCTCGAACGCGGGAGCGATTGCCAAGTCATTGCGCTTCCTGCCTCAAGCGGCGATGTTGCGAGGGCCTGCTCCCGCGTTACTTCAGCTCGATCTCGATGAAGGCATACTCGCCCTCATTGGCGTTGATGACGTCATGCTCCACGCCCTCCTTGCGGAAATAGGGCGCCCCCTTCTTCATTTCGGCGAAGGATTCGCCGTCCTTGGTCAGGAGCTTGAGCTTGCCGTCCATCAGCGGCACGATGACGTAATCATGGGCATGACGGTGCCAGCCGGTGTTGTCGCCCGGCGCGAAGCGGTATTCGGTGACGATAACGCGCTCATTGTCGATGAAGACGGTGGCCGTGGCGGATCCGGTCATATCGTTCTCCTGCCTTTAAGCCAGACAAGAACATGAGGCGGCAAGTGGCGAGTGCCAGATCGGCAGTTCGGTGACGCCAACAAAAAGCCCGGCGCGAGGGCCGGGCTTGTCTGCGAAATTCTCAATCGGATCAGGCGAGATTGCCGTTGATCCAGTGGGACAGCGCCGTCTTCGGCGCGGCGCCGACCTTCATGTCGGCCATTTCGCCGCCCTTGAAAATCATCAGCGTCGGGATCGAGCGCACGCCGAACTGCGCCGCAAGCTCGGGATTCTCGTCAATGTTGAGCTTGGCGATCTTGACCTTGCCGCCGAGTTCGATGGCGATGTCTTCCAGCGCCGGCGCGATCATCTTGCAGGGGCCGCACCACTCCGCCCAGAAATCGACGACGACCGGCTCCTTGGCGTCAAGCACATCGGTCTGGAAATTGCTCTTGTCGACCTTGACGGTGGCCATGCGAAAATCCTTTCGAGAGTTATTGTCGCACCAAATGTGGTGGTGATCGCGCCCTTCTTCAAGCAGCTGTTGTGTCACGCTCCCGTGAGTCGGGCAAGAGCGTCGTCCATGACCGCCGGCGGCAGCTCGATCAGCCGTGGTGCTTCAGTGAACAGCAGCGCCGCCGAGACCTCATGCTCGGGATAAAGCGGCTGGAGCAGCGCGCGATAAAGCGCGAGCTGCAGGACATAGGCCGGTGGAACGTCCGCAAGGGTTGCGGGCGCTGGCCGGTTGGTCTTGTAATCGACGATCGACACCTTGCCTGATGTGACCGCCAGCCGGTCGATCTTGCCGGAGATCGAGCGCAGCTTGCCCTTCACCTCCAGGCTGCCCATGACCGCGACTTCAGCGCGTGAATTCGACGCGAACAGCTGATCGAAGCGGCTGTCGGCAAGGATCGTCACCACCGAGGCCAAGGCCTTGTCGCGCTCGGTTTCAGGCCATTGCGCCCCGGCGCGCTTGAGGTAGCGTTCCGCGGCATAGCGGCGTTCGGCCTCCGCAATGCCCGGCAGCATCTGCAGCAACTTGTGCAGCGCCAGCCCCCGCATCACGGCAAAGCCAGGCTCCGCCTCGGTGTCCAGCACAGGCGAGCCGGTGTCGATCACCGCTTGCTTGGCCTCGTCGATCAGCACCGAGGCGCCGGACGGCGACAGCGGCCGCGGCAGATCCTCGAAGGGCGGCAAGGGCTGGAACAGGCTCTTCGGCAACGGCTCGAACTGTGTCGTCTGCCGCGCCTCTTCGGCAGCCGCATGTCCGACCGGCGGCAATTTTGTCACGTGAAACCGATGCACGGTCTCGCCGGTGGCGGGGTGCTGCCGCTCAGCACTTTCGGGGGCGCCGACCAGCGCGCGGCTGACGATCGAATGCCAGGTGCCGGCGTTCGGTGCCCGCTTGCCGTGATAGCCGCAGACGATCAGCCGGTCCTCGGCCCGGGTCATGCCGACATAGAGCAGCCGGCGGTACTCGTCGTCGGCCAGCTCGCGAGCGCGGGCCGAAGCGGCCCGCGAAAATCCATTGGCGACATCGCTGGCCGAGCGCCAGAGATAGCCCTTGCCGTCCCAATGGTCGCCCGAGCCTTCGAACGGCATCAGTCGCGGCAGATGCTGGTCGCTGAACGGGGCAGAACCGCCGTCGACCAGGAACACGACAGGCGCCTCCAGGCCCTTGGCGGCATGCACGGTCATGACGCGAACCTCGTCGCGGGTCTGGTCCATTTCACGCTTGATCTCGGGGCCGGCATTTTCCAGCGTCGACAGGAAGGATGCCAGTCCCGGCAGGCCGGTCCGTTCCTCGGCCAGGCAGAAGCTCAGGAACTCGTCGAGGATGTCGCCGGCTTCCGGCCCGAGCCGCGCTATCATCTTCTTGCGCAGGCCGTCGCGGGCGAGAGCCCCGGCATAGAATTCGAACACCGGCTTGAATGCGGCTTCATCGGACCAAGTGTCGAGTCGGGCAGCGATTGCGGCCAAGGCAGCGCTTTCACCGGCATGCTGCCTGAGCGAGGCGATCAACGAGAGGCCGGACGGCCGCTCGCCGGCAAGCGCGAAAAGCGTCTCTTCCGAAACATCGAAAATCGGGCTGCGCAGCACGGCGGCAAGCGACAGATCGTCCTCAGGCTGGACGAGAAAGTGGCCGAGCGCGATCAGGTCCTTTACCGCAATATGGCCGGGCAGGCTGAGCCGGTCGGCGCCGGCGACAGGGATGTCGCGGCGCTTCAGTGCGCGCGTCAGCGCATGGACGAAGCGATCGCGCTTGCGCACCAGCACCAGCACGTCGCCTGGCCGAAGCTTCTTGCCGCGGCCTTCGATGATTTCGCCGGCGCCGATCCAGCCGGAAATGGTCGCCGCGACGTTTTCGGCAACACGCACCGCCGGCGCATGGGCGTGGTCGACGGCTTGCGTCCAGTCGTCAGGCTCGTCAACGGCGTCGGCACCGATCGACGGCCAGACCTCGACATAGCCCGGCGCATCGGTGCGGATCGCCTTGTGGTTCAGCGGGTCGGGATCGTGGCTGATGCCGCGCCGCACGACCGGGTCGGCAAAGACACGATCCACCGCCGCAAGCACGTCGTCGGTCGAGCGGAACGACCAGGTCAGCTTCAGATCGGCGAAGGCGGCGTTGGCGTCGCGCACCTTTCCGGCAAACAGCAGCCTTGAGTCGGCGAAGGAGTCGGGCGCCGCTCCTTGAAAGGAATAGATCGACTGTTTTTCGTCGCCGACGGCAAAGACCGTGCGGTGAACCGTGTCGCGCGCGCCGAGCCCGGCAAAGAATTCCTCCGCCAGCCGCTTCACCACCTCCCATTGGTCGGGACTGGTGTCCTGCGCCTCGTCGAGCAGGATATGGTCGATGCCCTGGTCGAGCTTGTATTGCACCCAAGGACCGGCGTCGGGCCGCGCCAGAAGATTGACCGTTCGGGTGATGAGATCGTTGAAGTCGAGAAAGCCGCGGGCGCGCTTCAAGTGCTCGTAGCGGGCGATCAGCCAGTCGGCGATGGTCAGCGCGGCACGTGTGCCCTCGACCATCCTGAACAAGGCCAATCGATCGGAGATTTCGAGAATGGCATCGGCCGCCGAGAGATAGCGCTCGGCAAGATGCGGCAATCGGTCGAGCAACGCCTTCTTGAACGTCTTTGCCGGCTCATAAGGCTCGCCATCGGCTCGCAGGAAGGCTTTTGCCAACAATTGCAGCCGGCGAACCGGATCCTTCTCGGCGAGGGCAAGATGGGCGTAGGGCAGCAAATTGTTCAGCACGATGCGGGCATCGGCGGCTTCGGCAGCGCGGGCAAAGGTGACGAAATAGTCCGGCAGGAAGCCCGGCAGCGGCCAGACGGACGCCGCCAGGCCTTCGGCGGTCTGGCCGGCGCGAAACCTAAACTCGTCGAACAGCGCGCGGAAGCTATCACCGCCGGCAGCGCTGATGAAGGCGCGCAAGCCGTCGCGCTTGCGCACGATCTCGGCCAGCAAGGCGTCGAGCCCATGTTCGCCGCCGCGTTCCAGAATGGCGGCGAAAGCCTCGGCCAGCCCCGCATCGCCGGCGGCAGTGCCCGAGATCATGTCGCGGCGGGCGGCGGCGAAGAGCGATGCCTCCATCTGGGGATCGAGCATTTCGAAATGGGCCGGTATGTTGGCCTCCAGCGGAAACTGGTGCAGCACCGATTCGCAGAAGGCGTGGATGGTCTGGATCTTCAGCCCGCCCGGTGTCTCGAGCGCCTCGGCGAACAGCCGGCGCGCGCGGCGCACGGTTTCGCGATCGGGCTGGCGACCGTCCAGCGCCGCTATCCTTGCCGCCAGTTCGACGTCGCCAAGCGCCGTCCATTCCGACAAAGTCGAAAACACCCGGTTCGACATGTTGGCGGCGGCGGCGCGGGTGTAGGTCAGGCACAGGATCTTCGACGGATCGGTGCCGCGCAGCAAGAGCCGGATAACACGCTGAGCCAGCACATGGGTCTTGCCCGATCCGGCATTGGCCGACACCCAGGCGGAGTTTTGCGGGTCGGAGGCGCTTGCCTGGCTGGCGGCGGTGTCGGTCGGGATGGGATAGGCCTTCTTCATGCCTCCCCTCCCTCGTCGTCGGCGTCGCCGCCGGCAGACCATTCGAGCACGCGGGCGAGATGGTCGTAGTCGCCATCGGTCTCGCCCTCGCGGAACGGCAGCGCGCGCGACAGATAGAAGGTCGCCGGGTCGGCATAGTGGATCAGCAGCTTTTCAAGCCGCACCCAGGCCTCCTCGGCGAGATCGGCGGCGGTTCGCGGCTTGCGGTTGTATTCGAGGATGGATTCCTCGAACACCTCGCCGTTCGGTTTCAGCCTGATGAAGGCCAGCTGCGACGGCTCGCGCGCGCCAAGCCCCTTGAAGGCGCCGCGGCTGAGCAGCGCGCCTTCGAGCGCCAGTTGCGGCGAAAGGAGCGTATGAGCCTGCGCCTTGGACGGCGAGGAGCCGGTCTTGTAATCCAGGATGTCGGCCATGCCGCCGGCCAGGAGATCGACACGATCGGCATAGCCGGACAGCGTCACGCCGGACTGGCCGACGCCGGTTTTCTCGGCGCGCTCCTCGGCGTGCCGCATTGTCACGGCGAAGGCGCGGCCGCGCTCCCATTCGATGATGCCGGCGGCGAGCTTTTCGAAGCGCGGCCACCACACCGCCTCGACATCGGGAGGAAGGGCGGCCTCGGTAAAACATGCGCGGCCGGCGGCGATAAGACCATCCAGCGCCTCCGGCACAAGCGGGTCGGCGACCCTGGCCGTGAAGAGGTGCAGGATGGCGTGAAACAGCGTGCCGCGCTCGGCGGCGCCCGGGTCGCGGATGACCGGATCGAGCGGCATCAGGCCGAGAATCCTCCTGGCATAGATGGCGTAAGGGTCGCGGCGCAGCGTCTCGATTTCGGTGACGGAGAAATGCTTCGGCCGCACAGTCAGCGGCGGCTTCGGCTGCGGCCGCGGCGCGAAATCTCTCCTTTCCGCGGCATCGAGCGCCCGTGCCCAGGACAGGAATTCATCACCACGCCGGCGAAGCACCGCCGCATGGTCCTTACCGATGAACGTCAGGAGGCGCTGTAGCCAGCGCGACGGCACTGCCGGCGCGTCGCCGGAGCGGGCGGAGCGCGCCAACACCACTTTCTTCGCTCCCATGGCCATCTGGAAATCATGGGCGGCCAAGCCGATGCGCCGTTCGGGCGGTTCGAGATCGATGCCGGTCTTCATCAGACGCGACATGAAGCGGTCGCCTTCCGGCTTGCGCGGCCACACGCCTTCGTTGAGCCCGCCGACGACCAGTGTGTCGACGCTCTGCAACCGGGCTTCCAGTGCACCCCAGATGGCGATGTTCCGGTCGGTGCCTTGTGCCGGTTTGACGGTTTCGGGCGCGATCAGCGCCTCCATCACATCGGGCCATTCGTCAGCCGCGAAGGACAACGGCGCCGAGGCGGCGACCAGCCCGCGCAAAAGCTCGGCAAGCTTCTCGCCGGCGTCGCCGGCATAGAGTTCGCTCAGGCTGCCGTCCGCGGTGCGGCCTAAACTTTCGAGCGCGACGACACTGGCCCGGGTCAATTCGGCAAGATCGGCTTCGGCTTGACTGCGAAAGGCGGTCAGCGGCGCCAGAGCATCGGCAAGGCGAACGAGCAATTCGCGGGCGCGCTCGATGTTTCGCACAGTCAGGCGGGAAAACCAGAAGGGCGGCCGGGTGCTGCCCAGGCCGGTGAGGCGGGCCTCGAATAGCTCCGGCAGCGAGGCGACGTCGGGGCGGCCGGTGCCGCCGCGCAGCGCCACCAGTTCGACGATCTCCGCCGCGTGACGGACGCTTGTGCGTTCCAGGCCGAGGCCAAGCAGCGGGTGCTTGAGCAGCGACAGCAGAGCGACCGGGTCGCCGGGCCGGAACGCGGCCTGAAGCGCCAGCCTGAGCAGGCCGGCGGCTGGCGTGTTGATGAGCGGCGCGCCGCCCGAATCGTCCGCGACGACACCAAACCGCAAGAGCTCGACCGAGACGCGCCGCGCCAACGCGCGGTCGCCAGTGACGAGTGCGGCGCGCTGGCCGGGCTGTTCGACGGCGCGTTTGAGCGCGACGGCGATAGCCACCGCTTCGTCGCGCTCGCCGGCGGCTTCGAGTAGCGTCACGTCGGCGAAGGCCTCGGTGATATCGCCGGCCGTAAAGCGGGCGCGCGTCTGCGCCCACAGCTCGGTGGTCTCAGCCGGCCGCAGCGCTTCGCCGACAAGAGCGGCGCGCAGCGCGAGCGGCCTTTCGGCAACGGCGATCTCCCCGACATCGCCGCGCAGCACGCCGATCTTGCCGATCAGTTTTGCCAGGCCGTATTGCGGGTGGCCAAGCAAGGCCGGCCGGGCGCCAGGTGCGGCGATCGCCGCGAAAGACGGCTCATCCAGCATCAGGTCGAGGCCGGGCAGCACGACGGCGCCGCTGGGCAGGCCGGCGATCACCGCAAGCAGTTCGGCCGTGGTAGGAATGGACCCGGTGGAGCCGGCGGCGATCACCGGTCCGGCCGGCGGATTGCGCTTTAGCCGTGCTGCTTCCAGCCTTATCAGCGCATTACGATGCGCGGCCGGGTTGGAGCGGTCGCGTTCTTCGAGGAGATTCGGCCAGTTTTCGGTGACGATTCTCAGGAAGTCGAGTGTCACTTGCCACCAGCCGGCGAGGTTGCCGGTCACCAGATCGGCGAGCCTGGTCCAGTCCGTACCTTCCGTCTCGATTTCGTCCATCAGCCGGGCCAGGTCGCGCGCCAGCCAGATGGCGTCGGCGGCGGAGGCCGGCACGACGATCTCCTCGTCGAAAAGTGCCGCGACATGCGCCGGCAGGCGGCGTTTCCAGGCGCGAACCAGCGGCGCCAGCAGCAGCAGCCGCTCGATTGCGGCGATCGGCGGCGCGAGGTCGATTGCCGCCGATGCGTCGGTCTCGAACGCGGCCTCGTCCTCGTCGAACTCGCCGAGCGGGCGGATGACCGGCAGGATAGCCGAGCGGCTGCCCAGACGGTCGACGAAAACGCCGCGCAGCGCCCGCGCGGCGCGGCGCGTCGGCACGTAAATGGTGGCGTCGGCCAGCGCCAGCGGGTCGCAGTCGAAGCGGAAATCGGGAACGAGCCGCCCTGACAGCAGAGCCTCGGCCAGCGTCGGCAGAAACGGCGCTCCGGGCGGGATTGAGAAAACGCGGCGGGAGCCGCTCATTTCAACTCGGTGAAGGCGCTGGGCGACTCAGCAAGAGCGGCGGCAACCGCCGCTTCCGCAAGCAGAATGGCGTCGGGCGTGCCGACTGTGATCCAATGGCCCTGCATCACCATACCGAACAGGCGACCGGCAGCGATGGCCGCATCGAAATAGGCGTTGAGCGAATGCGGCCCGGCCGGCGCATCCTTGAAAAGCCTGGGATGGACGATCGCCGCACCGGCATAGATCAGGCCTGTCGGGTCGCCTTTCGAACGCCGCAAGGCGCCGTCCGGCGACATCAGGAAATCCGTGCCGCCGCTGTGTCCGGTTGCTGACTGGGGATCCGCGAGCATCAGCAGAATATCCATTTTCGCCGCGTCCCACGCAAGGGCGAGGCGGGCAAGGTTGGGCACGCCGCTGTCGATCCAGAAGGTGTCGGCGTTGACAATGTAAAAAGGAGCCCCTCCCAGTTCCGGCAAAGCATGGACGATGCCGCCGGCGGAATCGAGCAGTCTTTCGCTTTCATCGGAAATGACGACCCGCGGGGCGCGGCGCGCGGCGACATGGGCGACGATCTGTTCCGGAAAATAATGGACGTTGACCACGGCCTTGTCGACGCCGGCGTGGGCCAGGCTGTCCAGGCTCCAGTCGAGCAGTGTCTTGCCTGATATCTTGACCAGCGGCTTCGGCATCGTGTCGGTGATTGGCCGCATGCGCTTTCCCAGCCCGGCGGCAAGCACCATTGCGGTCTTGAGGCGCGCCGTCACAACGACCGTTCCTCCAGCAAGCCGTGGGCGGCGTAGAAATCCCGCAAGTTGGCTAGCCCGGGATGCGCCAGCGCTCGCCGGAGATAGTCGCGAATGCGCGGCAGGTGTTTTAGATAATAGGGCTTGCCGTCGCGCTTTTCGAGCCGGACGAAAATGCCGAGTATCTTCGAATTGCGCTGCGCCGCCATGATCGCATAGGTCTCGACGAATTCGTCTTCGTTGAAAGCGCCAGCCTTATGGCGCGCAGCGATATAGGCATCCAGCGTCCGCCGCTCGATCTCAGGCGAAAGCGTAACGCGCGCATCCATGGCCAGCGAGGCGAGATCGTAAGCGGACGGGCCGATCAGCGCGTCCTGGACATCGACGATGCCGAGGCGATCGTGGCCGGTACGCTCGCCGCGCCAGATGATGTTCGGCGAATGAAAGTCGCGCAGCATAAGCGTGTATTCGCGCCCTTCCAGCCGGTTGAGGACCGCATCCCATTCCCTGTTATAGCCGGCGCGCAAAGCATCGCTTGCCGGGCCGCCTGATATCGCCGGCACATACCAGTCGACCAGCAATTCGGCTTCGATCATCATGGCGTCGCGATCGAAAGGCGGCACGTCGTGAAAGACGCCGGGCGCGACCTCGATGCGATCGGGCCATGCCTTGCCATGCATCATGGCGAGCAGTTCGGCCGCCGCCGCGTAGCGCTCCGCCACCGGCTGACCGTGCTGGCCGAGAAATCGCTCCGAGCCGAGATGCTCGAGCAGAAGAAAGCCCTGGTCCAGGTCCTGCGCGTGGATCTCCGGGGCGCTGATGCCGCCGGCCCGCAACGCCCGGTCGATAGCGACGAAAGCCGAGACGGATTGCGCGGTGTGGGCGATCACCGCATAGGGCCTGCCGTCGCGGACCGGCGGCCCGAGCACCAGCCGCGGCGAGTTCATCAACACGCGCGGCGGCAGGCCGGCCAGCGAGACGATCTCATAGGAGCGGGCCGAGGCGTCGCCGATAAAATAGCGTCTCTGCGCTTCGCCCCAGCCAGCTCTTTCGAGAAAATCGCGCATGGCCAGCGATCGCGCCGCGCGCTCGAAGGCAGCGCCTTGTCCCGACAATCTCGCCAGGCGCCCGTCGTCCTGATGGACAAGTTCGATCAGAGCCGAAGTCTCTGGCAAATAGTCCTCTGCCCGTTCAGGCCATTCGACCAGGGCAGCGCCTTGCACCAGTGCTTCGTCGAAACCCAGTTCATCCAGTTCGGACGCCGAGGACAGGCGATAGAGGTCGAAATGATGGACTGGAATGCGCGCCTCATAGCTCTGGACGAGCGTGAAGGTCGGGCTCGGCACGTCGAGACCGGAATCGTCGGTCATTGCCCTGATCAGCGCCCGCGCCAAACTCGACTTGCCGGCACCGAGATCGCCTTTGAGCGCAAGCACGTCGCCGGGTTGAAGCGACATGGCCAGATCCTCGCCCAGCCTTGCGGTCGCAGCCTCGTCGGCGAGAAAACGCTCCAGCACCACGCCTGCCATCGAGCGCGCTACTCGGCCGCCGCGCGGATGCCGGACGGCGTGTCGGGAAAGGCACAAATGACGGTTGTGCCCATGTCCTTGCCGGTCTCGATGCGGACGCTGCCGCCGTGCAGCTCGACAAAGCTCTTGACGATCGACAGGCCGAGGCCGGCGCCGCGCCGGCGGCCGCCATTGGTGCGCGGTTCGAAACGCCGGAACACCGAATCGAGCAGGTCCGGCGGCATGCCGGGACCGTCGTCGTGAACGGAGAATTCCACGCCTTCGGCAAGCGAGCGGCAGGCGAGCGTGATGGTGCTCGCTTCCGGAGCGTAGTTCGCGGCATTGCTCAGCAGATTGTAGAGGATCTGGCGGATGCGGGTTTCGTCGCCGTGGAACGTCTTCGGCGCAGTGGCCGCATCGACCTTGAGCCTGATCGCATGCTCCTCCAGCCGTTCGGAGACAAGCTCGGCAGCGGCAGCGATGGTCCGGTCGACGTGAACTTCGGAGATATCGAGCTCCATGATCCCGGCATCCACGGTCGCCAGGTCGAGGATATCGTTGACGATGGTGAGCAGGACCGAGGAAGACGATCCGACATGCTCAACATATTCGCGCTGCTTCTGGCTCAATGGCCCGGTCGACGGCAGCGAAAGAAGCTCGGTGAAGCCGATGATGTTGGTCAGCGGCGAGCGCAATTCGTAGGAGACGTGCTGCACGAACTCGTTCTTGAGCTGGTCGGATTTTTCCAGCGCCTCGTTCTTGTCCTTCAGCGCACGCTCTACATTGACGCTGTCGGTGACGTCGACGAAGGTCATCATCACCTGCCCGTTGGGCAGCGGGATCATCGCGTAGCGCAGCACGGTGCCGTTGTTCAGCTCGGTCTGGCCGTGGCGGTCGCGGCGCTCGTCGTCGAAACCGGTGATGGCGGCAACGAACCCGCGCCAGGGGCTGTCCGGCGCGCGCCGGTCGCACAGATCGCGGATGGTGGAGACGTGAACGTTGGGCTTGGCTGCGTCGGCGTCCAGCCCCCAAAGTGCTACGAATGCCGGGTTCGACAATCTGAGCCTTCCGTCCGGGCCGAACACGGCCACGCCTTCGGCAAGATTGTCGAGCGTCTCGCCCTGAACCCGCACCGCGGTCTGGTAGCGGCTTTCGAGGTCCATCTTCTCGGTCAGGTTCTCGAACACCCAGGTCACGCCGCCCTTAGGCTGCGGATTGGCGACGACGCGGATGGTCTTGCCGTCCGGCAGATGCCACCAATGTTCCTGCGACTCGACCGCGCGATAGGCGCCAAGCAGGCTTTCCTTCCAGCGCCGCCATTCGGGCTGCTCGGCGATCTTGCCTTCGCTGCGCAGCCGGTCGAGCAACAAGGCGTTGTCGGGAGCACTGTGCAGGAAGCCGCTGTCGAGACCCCATAATTTCTGGAACGCCTGGTTGAAAAACCGCAGCTTTTCGTCGGTATCGAAAATCGCCACGGCGGTGTTGAGCTGATCGAGCGTGTCGGCGTGGCTCCGCACGGTCCGCTCATATTCGTTACGGATGGTTTCGATGGCGCTGGTGTCGCAGGCAAGACCCGCCGAACCGTCCGCGCCGGCGAAGTCGGTCACGGCGAACATGCGGCGGTCGCCTTCGATCACAGTGGAAAGCGCCTGCTCGAAGACGGCATGCGACTTGTGCTGTGCAGCGATCGCATCGCGCGCCTGGCTACCCAAGAATTCCTTCGCAT
The DNA here is from genome assembly GCF_003997585.1 of Mesorhizobium sp. M5C.F.Cr.IN.023.01.1.1. Taxonomy (NCBI): domain Bacteria; kingdom Pseudomonadati; phylum Pseudomonadota; class Alphaproteobacteria; order Hyphomicrobiales; family Phyllobacteriaceae; genus Mesorhizobium; species Mesorhizobium sp. M5C.F.Cr.IN.023.01.1.1. The sequence goes on from NZ_RZSU01000012.1 coordinate 53,860, forward strand.
CGCGAACCGCCGCTTCGGCGTTTTCCGCCTCGACCGCCTTGGCATAGGCGCGGTTGACCCATTTCAGCCGCCCGTTCGCCATGCGCAGCCATGCTGGCATGCTGAGTGCGTTGAGAAGGCCGAGCATGGTGTCATAGTCGGCGGCGAGACGCTGGTTCTCGATTTTCAGCCTGGCCTCGCTTCGCTGCGTTTCTGAAAGCGAGACGAAACGGACGACCACGTGTGCTGCGCCCTTGCGCCCGTGCACTTCGAGCGGCGCACCGGCCTGCGATTCAAGGACGAGATCGAACGGCTTCGCCTTTTCCCGCAGTCCCGCCACGGCATTTTCGACCGCCGCCGCCGAGCGCGGCATCAGCCAACGGCCGAAGGCGAGGAAGGCGGCACGGTCTTCCGGAGCGCCGCTTTCAACCGGCAATGTCCCGACGAGCTCGGGCTTCTTGTTTTCCGAGGCCCATACGACGACACGCTGGCCGCGCAGATTGAGCAGCGCCTCGGAGCGTTGCAGCGCAGCGTTGACGTCGGCCAAGCGGGCTCTGAGTTCGACATTCTGCGCCGAGGTACGCGCCCGTTCGCGGATCAGGAAAATGGCTGAGACAAGTGCCGCGCCCATGACGCCGACAAACATCGCGAGTTGCATGACCTCGACGGTGCTGACCGACAGCCCGGCTTTGGACGCAGCAGCGGGTCCAGCATGTGCCGAAAGGCCAAGCAGCGGACCGGCGAGCGCGGAAGAAGCAAGCAATTTTCCGACGCGGCTGCCAGCGCGCCATAGAAGGCTCCCGCCTCTGGCAGCGGAACCCGTGGTCACCGAATCGTTGTGGCCGCCGGAAACGGCCTGTCCCGCGCAAGGCGGGTAATCCCCCGGCATGTCCTGGTCCTCTTCGCCGCCTGAATACAAGACCGCCCTGATGCGGAGGTCGGCCCTCGTCTCCCGGCCCCGCGAATCAGCACCATAGCGCTTGCGCGAATCGGCGTGAAGAATCAATCAGCGCAAAAATAATGCCGGGCGAAAAGTCAATCGCCCGGCCTCAATATCTAGTGGTAATTTCCGCTGTGGTTAATAGCGGTAGTGTTCCGGCTTGAACGGTCCCTGCGGGGTCACGCCGATATAGGCGGCCTGTTCGCCGGACAGCTCGGTGAGCCGGGCGCCGAGCTTGTCGAGATGAAGGCGCGCGACCTTTTCATCGAGATGCTTCGGCAGGACATAGACCTGGTTCTGATACTGGCCGGGCTTGGTGTACAGCTCGATCTGGGCCAGCACCTGGTTGGTGAAGGACGCCGACATGACGAAGCTCGGGTGGCCGGTGGCGTTGCCGAGATTGAGCAGTCGGCCTTCCGACAAAAGGATTATCCGCTTGCCGTCCGGGAAGGTGATCATGTCGACCTGCGGCTTGATGTTGGTCCACTTCAGATTGCGCAGCGACGCCACCTGGATCTCGTTGTCGAAGTGACCGATATTGCCGACGATCACCATGTCCTTCATCGCCCGCATGTGGTCGAGGGTGACGACATCCTTGTTGCCGGTGGTCGTGATGATGATGTCGGCGGTCGGGGCGGCATCCTCGAGCGTGACGACTTCGAAACCGTCCATCGCCGCCTGCAACGCGCAGATCGGATCGACCTCTGTGACCTTGACGCGGGCGCCAGCGCCCTTGAGCGAAGCCGAAGAACCCTTGCCGACATCGCCATAGCCGCAGACGACCGCAACCTTGCCGGCCATCATCGTGTCGGTGCCGCGGCGTATGCCGTCGACCAGCGACTCCTTGCAGCCATATTTGTTGTCGAATTTCGACTTGGTCACGCTATCGTTGACGTTGATCGCCGGGAACGGCAGCAGGCCCTTCTTCTGCAACTGATAGAGCCGGTTGACGCCGGTCGTCGTCTCTTCGGTGACGCCGCGGATCGCTTCCTTCTGCTTGGTGAAGAAACCGGGCGATGCCGCCATACGCTTCTTGATCTGGGCAAACAGGATTTCTTCCTCCTCGCTGCCCGGATTGGAGAGCACATCCTCGCCGGCTTCGGCGCGCGCGCCGATCAGGATGTACATGGTGGCGTCGCCGCCATCGTCGAGGATCATGTTGGAGGTGCCGCCATCGGCCCACTGGAAGATCTTGTCGGTGTAGACCCAGTAGTCCTCGAGCGTCTCGCCCTTGACGGCGAAGACCGGAATGCCGGCCTCGGCGATGGCCGCGGCCGCATGGTCCTGGGTCGAGAAGATGTTGCAGGAGGCCCAGCGGATATCGGCGCCGAGCGCCTTCAGCGTTTCGATCAGCACGGCCGTCTGGATGGTCATGTGCAGGGAGCCGGTGATGCGCGCGCCCTTGAGCGGCTGCGCCTTGCCGAATTCTTCGCGGCACGCCATCAGGCCCGGCATTTCGGTTTCGGCGATCTCGATCTCCTTGCGGCCCCAGCCGGCAAGCGAGATGTCGGCGACCACATAGTCATTGCTACCCGTCATGGCAGTGCTCCGATCAAGAATTGTCTTCGGGATGCGCCCACGCCGGAAGGCGTGTCGAAGGGCGCGAGTTGCCGGCCTGACTAGCAGATCGTCGGTCTGACGACAATGGGATATAAAGAAATCTTTATCCGTGCATGTCTTTGGAGACGCCTCGGTCCGGAATCGGAATCGGTTTCCGGAAGCCTATGCGCAATTCAAAGTGCCAAAGCGTCCTTTGCGCGTCCAAATCAGGCGCGGCGCTCTGGGCGTCAGGACTCCTCGCCGAAGCGGGAGGCGACCAGTTGCTCCAGCGCGTCGATCACCTGCTCGGCCTCCGGGCCGCTGGCGGTGACGCGGATCGAATAGCCGGGGCTCGCCGCCAGCATCATGAGGCCCATGATTGAGGTGCCGCCAACCGTGACGCCGTCCTTCTCGACCTGGACGGAGGCGTCGAAGCCGCTGGCGACCTGAACGAACTTCGCCGATGCGCGGGCATGCAGGCCACGCTGGTTGACGATTGCAAATTCCCGGACGATGTCACCCTTCTTGGCCAACAGCGCGTTCATTTGCTGCTCAGAAGCTGGCTGGCGACATTGATGTATTTGCGGCCGGCCGCCTGCGCCTCGTCCAGCGCTGCGCTCATATTGTCGCCCTTGCGAATGCTGGACAGCTTGATCAGCATCGGCAGGTTCATGCCAGCAATGACTTCGGTACGACCGGATTCCATCACTGAAATGGCAAGATTGGAGGGCGTTCCGCCGAACATGTCCGTCAAAACGATGACGCCGGCTCCCGTGTCGACACGGGCAACGGCGTCGACGATGTCGCTGCGGCGCTGCTCCATATCGTCATCGGCGCCGATCGCCACGGTCTCGAAACTGTCTTGTGGCCCGACGACATGTTCCACGGCATGGCGGAATTCGGCGGCCAGTTGACCGTGCGTTACAAGCACGAGTCCGATCATTCTTTGGTGGCTCCCGTCATCGCCGCTTCATAGGCGTTTCATGCTCGCCGGCCGTTCCAGGCGGCGGGAGCGCTATCTTGTCGACGCGAGACGCGTTGACAAGCCCAAAATTGCACCGGCCCAGGCCATTTTGACGCATTGCAGCAAAAAACCGGGAACCGGATCATACGAAAGGCGCAATTGGCAGCCGCGCCATCATGGCCAGCATGGCGGTGGAGACGTTGCGTTCGGCAAAATCGATTCGTGGCACCACAACGCCCGCGATCGGCTCGCCGACATCTTCCTGGAAGCGGACCATCTCGCTTGCCGGCACCAGCCGGACATGAAGGTCGATTACGCCGCCGGGCTCGAACGACAATGGACGCGGACCGAATCCGGGCACCTCGGCGAGGCCGGCGATGGGAGTGGGCACCCGGCAGACCAGCCGCCCCGCGTGATCGGCAGCGAGGAGCCTGTCGTCGCCGATCAGCCGCGAAAACAATCCATGCTGGCGACAATGATCGATGAGGGCGAGCGCCAGCGTCGTCTTGCCCGAGCCGGACGGTCCCGTGATAAGGACACCACACTCGCCGATCAGGATCGCCGTGCCGTGAATGTTCTCGGCCAGCACAGTTGGATCAGGCATGATCTTGTCCGAAACCCGGTTCCCACTTTTCGCTGCCGCGGACCCACTTTTCGGAGTCATGCTTTTTGGTTTACGCATTATCTTGTCCGAAAACCGCTGCCCACTTTTTGGGATCATGCGTCAGCCTTCGGCCGGCAGTGTCACGACGAAGCGCGCGCCCTTGATCTCGCCGGGTTTGGTGCCCGGGATGTTCTCGGCGGTCAGCGTGCCGCCATGGGCTTCGACGATCTGCCTGCTGATCGACAGGCCGAGGCCTGAGTTCTGGCCGAACGCCTCGCCGGCCGGCCGGTCGGTGTAGAAGCGTTCGAAGATGCGGTCGATGTTGTCGGCCCTGATACCGGGACCATTGTCGTCGACGGTGATGATGTTGACCTTGCCGGCGCGCGCCAGAGATATGGCGATGTGGCCGCGCTCTTCAGGAACGAAGGAGCGGGCATTCTCGATCAGATTGGTGATGACCTGGCCGATCCTCAGATCATGGCCGGCGACGAAATAGCCTTTGACGCCCTGCGGCAGTTTGGCGACCTTGAATTCGATGTCGACCGTCTTCTTGTTGCGCGTCGCAGTGCGCGAAACGTCGACCAGATCCGTGATGAATTTCTTGAGATCCACGGTTCCTGCGTCTTCCCGCGCGAGCTCGGCGTCAAGACGGGAGGCGTCGGAAATGTCGGTGATGAGACGGTCCAGCCGCCTGACATCGTGCTGGATGATCTCCATCAGCCGGCCGCGCGACGTGTCGTTCTTGGCCAGCGGCAGGGTCTCCACCGCGCTGCGCAGCGAGGTCAGCGGGTTCTTCAATTCGTGCGAGACGTCAGCCGCGAAACTTTCGATCGCCTCGATGCGGGCGTAGAGCGCATTGGTCATGTCGCGCACGGCGATCGACAGATTGCCGATCTCGTCTTGCCGGTCGGAGAAATCCGGGATTTCCTCGCGATTCTTGACGCCGCGCCGCACCCTGACCGCCGCCGCCGAGAGCCGGCGCAGCGGGTTGGCGATGGTCGAGGCGAGCAGCATCGACAGGATCGCGGTGACAAGGGCGGCGATGCCGAAGACGCGCAGGATCGCCTTGCGCTCGGCCGCGACGATCTTGTCGATGTCGCCGCCTTCCGTCGACAGCATCAGCACGCCGAGGACGGCGCGGAAGCGCTGGATCGGCACGGCGACCGAAACAATCTGCTCGCCCTGTTCGGAGATCCGCACGATGGTCGACGGGCTGCCGGTAAGCGCCTTGACCACCTCCGGAAATGCTGCGCCATTGCCGCCCGGCTGTTCATGGTAGATCGGCAGCGCGGTGTTGCGGAAGAAGTCGAAGACGAACTTCTGGATGCGTTCCAGAAGGTCGGGCTCTTCCGCGTCGACCGGGGGCAGGTCGTAGCGAAGGATCTGGCCACGCGAATAGAGATGACGGGAATCGAGCAACAGATTGGCCTCGCGATCATAGATGCGGGCGCGCGTCCGTGTCGGCGAAATCAAGCGCCTAAGCACCGGCGCGACGCGCTCCGGATTGATCGGAAAATCGAGATTGTCGAGCTGATCGGAGCCGGGGCCCAGGCTTTCGCCGGCCTGCAGTTCAAGCAGCTTTTCCGGATCGATGCTGATCGAATCGGTCTCGACCGTCGCCGATGCCGCGATCGCCCCGGCGATGATCTCGCCCTGGGTCATCAGGCTTTCGACGCGGGCATCGATCAGCCCGTCGCGAAACGTGTTGAGGTAGAGAATGCCGGTGACCAGGACGGCCAGGCCGGCGAGGTTGAGGAAGAGAATGCGCCGCGTCAGACTGGAAAAGATATGGTGGCCGAGGAAGCGGCGCATTGGCACCGTGATTCTCGACAGGAATGCCGGCAGAATCCGCGACGGGCGCCGGGCGCCCGTCCGTCTCACTCGCTCTACGTCCACTGCCATCGAATAGCGGCCCCCGCTCAGTCTTTAGTTTTGAGCATGTCGTTGTCGCAAAACCGGGACCACTTTTGGGCGACATGCATCAATTCATGCTTCGCGGAACCGATATCCGACTCCGTAAAGGGTTTCGATCATCTCGAAGTCATCATCGACGGCCTTGAACTTCTTGCGAAGCCGCTTGATGTGACTGTCGATGGTGCGGTCATCGACATAGACCTGCTCATCATAGGCCGAATCCATCAGCGCATCACGGCTTTTTACCACACCGGGGCGCTGGGCCAGAGAATGCAGGATCAGGAACTCGGTGACGGTAAGCGTCACCGGCTCGCCCTTCCAGGTGCAGGTGTGACGCTCCTGGTCCATGACAAGCTGGCCGCGCTCGAGCGAACGGGCCTGCTGGCTGGGCGTCTTGGCCGATGCCTCGCGGGCGCCGGCACGGCGCAGCACGGCGCGAACCCGCTCGACCAGAAGACGCTGCGAGAAGGGTTTGCGGATGAAGTCGTCGGCGCCCATCTTGAGGCCGAAAAGCTCATCGATCTCGTCGTCCTTGGACGTCAGGAAGATCACCGGCAGGTCGGATTTCTGGCGCATCCGGCGCAGAAGCTCCATGCCATCCATGCGCGGCATCTTGATGTCAAGGATGGCGAGATTCGGCGGGCGCGCCGCCAGGCCTTCCAGCGCCGACGCCCCATCCGTGTAGGTTTCGACGCGATACCCCTCCGATTCGAGGGCGATCGACACCGACGTCAGAATGTTGCGGTCGTCGTCGACAAGCGCGATTGTTGCCATTTCAAGTGGCTCCCTCATGAGCTGTCCCTTCTTTGGTCGAGAAGGGGCTTTTGCAGGACAAATTAGGTACAAAATGTGGCACAGGCTTCGTACGCTGTCACGAGCGGCATGCCGGCGGCCACAATCTCACCTCAACATGGATTGGACTGTTAAAGACCGCCAATCCTTTGGGCAACCGCCTGATTTTTTGCACATATAAACGATTTAAACAACTTTCAAAATATTTAAATCGATTAATTATTTGATATCATTTGGCTTTTCTGGTTCTCACCGTTACAGTCTCCTTCGTGGGGGCTCCGGAAATTCGCCGGCCAGGATGCTGCAAATCGAAGAAGGAACCCCTCATGTCGGAAGCCGGCAAACGCAATCCCGCATGGGCGATCGATCGGATCGGCCTAAAGACCACGGGCGCGGTGCGCTATAATTTCGGCGAAGCCGTCCTTTACGAGGAAGCGGTCCGCCGCGGCGAGGCCCGGCTCACCGCGCATGGCGCGCTGGTCGCCGAGACCGGGCAGCACACCGGCCGCTCGCCCAAGGACAAATTCGTCGTGCGTGACGAGACCACCGGGCCGCATGTATGGTGGGACAACAATAAGGCGATGTCGCCGGCCCAGTTCGAAACGCTGCTCGCCGATTTTCGCGCCCATGCAGCAGACAAGGATCTTTATGTGCAGGACCTGGTCGGCGGCGCCGATGAGGACTTGAAACTGACGACCAGGGTCGTCACGGAGCTTGCCTGGCACTCGTTGTTCATCCGCAATCTGCTCATTCGTCCGGAAGCCGCCGAGCTCGAGCATTTCGTGCCTGACATGACGATCATCGACCTGCCGTCGTTCCGCGCCGATCCGGTTCGCCACGGCACCCGCACCGAAACGGTGATCGCCGTCGATCTCTCGCGCATGATCGTGCTGATCGGCGGCACCTCCTATGCCGGCGAAATGAAGAAGTCGGTCTTCACCATGCTCAACTATCTGTTGCCGGCCAAGGGCGTGATGCCGATGCATTGTTCGGCCAATGAAGGCGCCGACGGAGACGCGGCCATCTTCTTCGGCCTCTCGGGAACCGGCAAGACGACGCTGTCGGCCGATCCGTCGCGCACGCTGATCGGCGACGACGAGCACGGCTGGGGTCCGCATGGCATCTTCAATTTCGAAGGCGGCTGTTATGCCAAGACGATAAAGCTTTCGGCCGAAGCCGAGCCGGAGATCTTCGCCACCACGCAACGCTTCGGCACGGTGCTGGAGAATGTGGTGCTCGATGCGGGCCGCGTGCCGGATTTCGACGACGGCAGTCTCACTGAAAACACGCGCTGCGCCTATCCGCTCCACTTCATCCCCAACGCCAGCAAGACGGGCCGCGCCGGTCACCCGAAAAACATCATCATGCTGACCGCCGACGCATTCGGCGTGATGCCGCCGATCGCACGGCTGACCCCTGCGCAGGCGATGTACCATTTCCTCTCCGGCTACACCGCCAAGGTGGCTGGGACCGAAAAGGGCGTCACCGAACCCGAAGCGACGTTTTCGACCTGTTTCGGCGCACCGTTCATGCCGCGCCATCCGTCGGAATACGGCAATCTGCTGCGCGAACTGATCGCCCATCACGGTGTCGATTGCTGGCTGGTCAACACCGGCTGGACCGGCGGCGCGTACGGCACCGGCAAGCGGATGCCGATCAAGGCGACGCGAGCGCTGCTTGCCGCGGCACTCGACGGCTCGCTGAAAGGGGCCGATTTCCGGACCGACGCCAATTTTGGTTTCGATGTGCCGGTGGCGGTTGCCGGCGTCGACCGTGCCATTCTCGATCCGAGATCGACCTGGGCCGATACATCAGCCTACGACCTGCAGGCGGCGAGGCTGGTCGGGATGTTCGCCGTCAATTTCGAAAAATTCGAACCTCATGTCGATGCCATTGTGCTCGGCGCCGCGCCGCGCATGCGCGAAGCCGCGGAATAATCGCCGGCTGGATATCTGCACCTCAAGGCCCGGACCGGGATCGGGAAGCCCCGACCCGGGGATCGGGAAGCCCCGACCCGGGGATCGGGCCTTTTCTTTTTTCGCCTGCCGCGCCATGACTGCGGCATGAGCGCCGACGACAAGATCATCATTGCCGACGATGCGGTGATCCATCCGGATGACCTGCACGAAGACTTCATCCGTTCGTCCGGCCCTGGCGGTCAGAACGTCAACAAGGTGGCGACGGCGGTGCAATTACGCTTCGATGCGGCGAATGCACCGGGCCTGTCGGAGCGCGTCCGCGAGCGAACCATAAAGCTGGCGGGCCAACGCGCCACCAAGGACGGCGTCATCGTCATCGAGGCCGGACGCTTCCGCACGCAAGAGCAGAACCGGGCGGACGCCCGGGCGCGGCTTGCGGAACTGGTCGCCAAGGCCGCCGAACCGCCGCCGCCGCCGCGCAAGAAGACGAGGCCGTCGAAAGGCGCGGTCGAAAGGCGGCTGAAGACCAAGGCTGGACGCGGAACAATCAAGAAACTGCGTGGCCGGGTGGACGACAATTAGAGCGACGTGCGTCCACTTGGACGCACAAAGTGCACTCTAACATTTTGTAACTAAGCATCGTGCTTTTCGAAAATTGATTCCGATTTTCGGCCGATGCGGCAGGCGCGACATCGATCGCGCGGTCGACGGCTTCCAATTCAAGGTTGCAGGTGGCAAGTTTGATATTCGCCACAGCAAGGGAGACCACAGATGGGCATGTTTGATTTCGTCAAGGGTGTCGGCAAGAAGCTCGGCTTCGGCGACGATGAGCCGGAGCCGACCGCCGATACGCTCAAGAAGGAACTCGATTCGCACGCGCTCGGCACCGACAATGTCGAAGTCGTCGTCAAAGGCGATACGGCTGTCCTGAAAGGCGTGGTCAAGGATCAATCGATCTTCGAAAAAGCGGTCATCGCCGTTGGCAACACGCTCGGCGTGTCCAAGGTGCAGGCGGATGAATTGCAAGTCGCCGCACCCGAATCCGGCACACCCGCTGCCCCGGCCAAGGAACCGACCTTCTACACGGTCAAGAAAGGCGACAATCTCTGGAAGATCGCCGAAAAGAGCTACGGCAAGGGCAAGGGTGCGAAGAACACGATCATTTTCGAGGCCAACAAGCCGATGCTGACCCACCCGGACAAGATCTATCCGGGGCAGGTCCTGCGCATACCGGATCTCAATCAGGCCTGACCAGATCGGCGACGGCCAATCGACAACGGCGGCTTTCGGGTCGCCGTTTTCATTTGATGGTGGCATTCTGGCTCTTTGCAGACCAACGGATCAAGCGACCATGCTCGTTCTGCCCAAAGGCGTCCGCCACATGCCCGGCTATCTGTCCCGTGCGGTGCAGGAAGCGCTGGTCGAGGATGTGAGACGGGTCGTGCAGGAGGCTCCCCTGTTCGTGCCGGCCATGCCGCGCACCGGCAAGGAGATGAGCGTGCGCATGACCAATTGCGGTTCCCTCGGCTGGGTCACCGATAAGGAGGGCGGCTATCGCTACCAGCCGATGCACCCGGTGTCCGGAACGCCCTGGCCGCCGATCCCGGACGTGCTGCTGGAGCTGTGGCGGGACGTGTCCGCCTATCCCCATCCGCCGGAGGCCTGCCTGGTCAATTTCTATTCGCCGGACGCGAAAATGGGCCTCCATCAAGACCGCGACGAGATTGATTTCTCCGCGCCGGTCGTCTCCGTTTCACTGGGCGACGATTGCCTGTTCAGGGTCGGCCAGAGCACGCGCGAAGGCGGCACCAAATCGTTCAGGCTGAAAAGCGGCGATGTCGTCGTGCTTGGCGGCGAAGGCCGCCTCTGTTTTCACGGCGTCGACCGCATCTATCCATCGACCTCGGCACTGCTCAGGAATGGCGGGCGGATCAACCTGACGCTGAGACGGGTGACCTATCCTGGCTAGAGCGGCGGACTTTCAAGTCGAGGCGTATCGCCGCTCTGTCTCTTCTCAAGTATCGGATTTCCCCAAGACCGGCACCCGCTTCGGATCACCGTCCAGGCCCGCCGCTGATCGGCCGGAAAAGATCCAGCGTTCGAGAACAACAAAGTTGACCGCCGGAATGAGAACACAGGTGAGCAGTATCGGAATCGCGACCGGCAGGCCGAACTGCCCGACGAGGAGCAGCGGAAGAAGATAGGCGATGGCAAGGCCGAATCCGGTCAGCACGGCGAAACGCGGCGCTTCGAATTGATGCGAGCCGGCCGACATGAAGGTGAAGAACTTGTGGCCGAGATAGGAGAATATTGCCGCGACCGAATAGGCGGCGACGGAGGCTGTGGCCGGCGGCAGGTATGTTGACCCGGCACTGGTGAAGAGGCTGGCACAAAACGCGTAGAGCACTGTGGCGGCGAGCCCCACCGAGGCGAATTTGAGAAGCCGGCGCGGAGCAAGTGTTCCGCGCCAGGCGGAAATGTCAGGCCGGCGCAATGCAGGCATATTGGTGACCGGCTCCCGACAAAATGCTCCGGAATTGGCAATCGAACGATAGCGGGCACTGCCTAAGGCGCCGTTAACCGCTTCGTTACAGCTTCCTGAGCGCCACTTCCTCGACCAGATGATTGGCGCCCTTGCGCAGAATGAGATCGGCGCGGGCTCGCGTCGGCAGGATGTTCTCGCGCAAATTCTTCAGATTGATGTTGGCCCACAGGCCTTCCGCGATGGCGCGGGCCGCTGCTTGCGAAAGTTGCGAATAGCGGTGGAAGAAGGAGTCCGGATCGCGGAAGGCGGTCTCGCGCAGCCGCATGAAGCGGGCGATGTACCATTGATGGATCAGCTCCTCTTCGGCATCGATATAGATGGCGAAGTCGAAGAAATCCGACAGGAAAGGCACAATCTTGCCGTCCTTCGGCAGCTTGCCTGGCTGCAGCACGTTGATGCCTTCGAAGATCAATATATCGGGCCGGTCGATGGTCTGGAACTCGCCGGGAACGACGTCGTAGGTCAGGTGCGAATAGACCGGCGCGCGGACATTGCGCTGCGCCGATTTGATGCCCGACAGGAAACGCAGCAATGCGCCGACGTCATAGCTGTCGGGAAAGCCCTTGCGTTCCATCAGATTGTTGCGGCGCAGGATTTCGTTGGGAAGCAGGAAGCCGTCTGTGGTGATCAGATCGACCTTGGGGCTCGACGGCCAGCGCGCCAGCAATTCCTTGAGCACGCGCGCCGTGGTCGATTTGCCGACCGCGACAGAGCCGGCGATGCCGATGATGAAGGGCGTCTTGACGACATCCACCGCGTTAAAGAAGGCCTGGCGCTGCCTGAACAGAAGTTGGCTCGCCTCGACATGTGCCGACAACAGCCGGGACAGCGAAAGATAGATGCGCTTGACCTCTTCGAGGTCGACCGGGTCGTCGAGCGAACGCAGGCGACGGACCTCGTCCTCGCCGAGCGTCATCGGCGTGTCGGCGCGGAACTGCGACCATTGCTCCGCCGAGAAAAAACGAAAGGGCGAATATTTCTCGGTGGGGGCGAGCTGGTCCATCGAGTTTCCTACCCTCCGCAGCGATCAGCCCCGGTCCTGCCGAGACGCCTTTTCGGCGATGCCCGAACGACCGGTGCGGCGTTCGAGTTCGGTCAGGACATCGGCAAGCGGAATGCCGGCGACGCCCAGAACGACGAGCCAATGATAGATGAGATCGGCGCTTTCCGAAACGAGGGCTTGTCTGTCACCGCCAACGGCCGCGATCACCGTTTCGACCGCCTCTTCGCCGAGCTTCTGCGCCGCCTTGTCCATGCCGCGTGCGAACAGCTTTGCCGTCCACGAATCCGGATCGCCGGAATGCGCGCGTTCCCTGATGATTGTCTCCAGATCGGAGAGCGAAAACTCAGCCATGGCGCCATCTATCTGCTTGTTTAAGCATGATCTTTTCCGAAAACCGGTAGCCATTTTTCGCTGGCGCGGACCTTCGGTTCGGGATCATGCTTTAGAGCCGATCACCCGGGGAGTCCAGTCGCATCGGCAGGCCGGCGCGGGCCATATGCGCCTTGGCTTCGGCAATGCTGTAGGTGCCGAAATGGAAGATCGATGCCGCCAGCACCGCGCCGGCATGGCCGTCGCGAATGCCCTCGACCATGTGATCGAGCGTGCCGACGCCGCCGGAGGCGATGACCGGCGCACGCACGGCGTCGGCTACCGCGCGGGTGAGCGCGATGTCGTAGCCGGCCTTGGTGCCGTCGCGGTCCATCGACGTCAGCAGGATCTCGCCGGCGCCGCGATCGACCATCTGCTGAGCGAATTCGACCGCGTCGATGCCGGTCTTTTCGCGGCCGCCATGGGTAAAAATCTCCCAGCGATCGGCCTCGCCTTCGCCCGATACTTTCTTGGCATCGATGGCGATGACGATGCACTGGTTGCCGAATTTGTCAGCCGCCTCGGCGACGAAATCGGGATTCTTCACCGCCGCCGTATTGATCGACACCTTGTCGGCGCCGGCCAAAAGCAGCTTTCTTATGTCGGCGACCTGTCGCACGCCGCCGCCGACGGTCAGCGGCATGAAGCATTGTTCGGCGGTGCGGGCGACGATGTCGAAGATGGTTTCGCGATTTTCGGACGAAGCGGTGATGTCGAGGAAGCAAAGTTCGTCGGCGCCGGCGGCGTCATAGGCCTTGGCCGCCTCGAGCGGATCGCCGGCATCGACCAGGTCGACGAAGTTGACGCCCTTGACGACGCGGCCGTTCTTGACGTCGAGACAGGGGATGACGCGGGCTTTCAGCATCAGATCCTCGCAAGCGAGGCAAGAAAATCGCCAAGCAATTGCCCAACGACAGGCGGAACCTCGCCCTTGGCGTCAAAGGCAGGATCGTAGGCGGACAGGGTGACGCCGACGATCGGGATCGACTTGGCCAGCCCGCAAACCAGTTGCCGCAGCTGCTCCGGATTTGGACCTCCCGGCCGTGCATAGCGGTTCACTTGCAGCACATCGGGATCGTGAACATCCAGATCCAGATGCAAATGCACTTGGGCCGCGCCGGCCGCCTTGAGCTTTCCGACATTGTCGAGTGCATCGGCCCAATGGGCGCGAATGATCGGCAACGTCTCCAGAAGCCGCCTTTCATCGGGATCGAGGTCGCGTGCATCGACCAGTATGCACCGCGACGGGTCGATCGCCTGGAAGCCGGGAATCGCTGACGTCATAGGGCGCCAGCAGAGCCCCAGCGTCGTCGCCAGCGCCATGCCGTCGAGAAAGCCGTAGGCGGACGTCTCGGGCGTGTTGAGGTCGCCATGCTGATCGATCCAGATGATCGAATCAGCGGTATCGCCAGCCACCGCACCGGCGGCGGTCAGGCAATTTCCGGTGAGCACAATGGGAAAACGCTCATCGTCGCGCGCCATGTCGACCTTGGTGGCGACTGCCCGACAAACCGCGAAACCTGTCGCGATTTCGCGTTTCTGGGCATCGCCGACCTCGCCGATGTCCTCGACGACGACATCGTGGCCGCGAAAGGCAAGTTCATCGACGAGGCCGCCGGCAATGATGGCGTCGGGGCCCTGGCCACAGCCGGCATGATAAAGGCCGCTGTCATAGGGTGCGAGGATGATCGAGAGTTTCATCGCGCCCTCGCCTTCTCCGGTCCTGCCGCCAGGATCGCCAGTGCCTCGGCCGGATCGATACGCCCGTCATAAAGCGCGCGGCCGGAGATGGCACCTTCGAGTTTTTGCGCATCGGGCATGGTCATGCGCACGATGTCGGCGATCGAGGCAAGCCCCCCGGAGGCGATGACCGGGATTGAAACTGCTTCGGCGAGATCGATGGTGGCATCCCAGTTGATGCCGGTCAGCACACCGTCGCGGTCGATGTCGGTGTAGATGATGGCGGCGACGCCGGCACCCTCGAACTTCCTCGCCAGTTCGATGACGCCGAGGCTCGAGGCCTCGGCCCAGCCCTCGACCGCCACCTTGCCGCCCTTGGCGTCGATGCCGACGGCGATCTTGCCCGGGAACGCCTTGCAAGCCTGCCTGACCAGATCCGGATCGCGCACGGCCACCGTGCCGAGAATGATCCGGGCCAGCCCGCGATCGAGCCAGTCCTCGACCTGCGCCAGGGTGCGGATGCCGCCGCCGAGCTGCACCGGGTTTTTCGTCGCCTTGAGGATGGCGCCGACCGCCGCGCTGTTGACGCTCTGGCCCTTGAAGGCGCCGTTGAGGTCAACGACATGCAGCCATTCAAAGCCCTGTTGCTCGAAGGCCCTGGCCTGCGCGGCCGGGTCGTCATTGTAGATCGTCGCGGTCGCCATATCGCCGTGCTTCAGGCGCACGCACTTGCCGTCCTTGAGGTCGATGGCCGGGAACAGGATCACTTTCAGGCACCCTCGACGATCGCGAAATGGCCGGTCGAAGCCGCCAGTCGATTCCGTAGTGCGGTCTGATAGGCCGGCGACTGGTAACAGTTCAGCGCTGTCTGATAAGAGTCGAACTCGACCACAACATGCCTGTCAAATTCCGATCCTTCTGGGTTTGTGACCTGTCCGCCGCGCACGAGATAGCGGCCGTCGTAGCGCGAAATGGCGTCACCGATGGCGTCACGGTAGCGCTGATAACCGTCGGGGTCAGTCACCGTGAGCATGACCACCCAGTAGCCTTTCCTATTCATGATCCTAGGGCCTCCAGCGCAGAAAATTAGTGATCAGCGCCAGGCCAAGCGCCTGGCTCTTTTCGGGATGAAACTGCGTGCCGGCGAGATTGCCGCTGACAACAGCGGCCGTCACCGGACCACCGTAGTCGGCAATCGCCAGCACCTCCTCCGGCTTCTGCGCGTCGAGATGGTAGGAATGAACGAAATAGGCGTGCAGTCCCTTGGCGCCGGTCGGAATGCCGGAAAACAGCGGATGCTTGCGCGTGAGCTCGATCGTGTTCCAGCCGATCTGCGGGATCTTCAGCGCAGGATCGGCCGGGGTGATCTCCTTGACGTCGCCGGCGATCCAGCCAAAACCTTTTGTCACGGTCTTTTCCAGGCCCCGCTCCGACATCAGCTGCATGCCGACGCAGATGCCGAGGAATGGCCGCCCCTTGACGATCGCGACCTCCTCGACCGCTTCCCACATGCCGGCCACAGCGCGCAGCCCGGCCGCGCAATCGGCATAGGCGCCGACGCCGGGCAGGACGATGCGATCGGCGGTCCTGACACGCTCGGCATCGGCGGTCAGGTCGATCGCGGCGGCGATACCGGCTTCATGCGCGGCGCGCTCGAAGGCCTTGGTGGCCGAGCGCAGGTTGCCCGAGCCGTAGTCGATGATCGCGACCCGCATGTCAGGGTCGTCCCGGAGTGTGGTTCAACCCTAGCGCGATGCCCATATGCGTCGGCCGGGCATGGGCGGCGTCCGGAACGATGTGCGGCACTGGCGCTTGCTCGTCCGCTTGCGCTTCGGCTTCCAGCACATAGCGCGTATCGGCATCGTCGAGCCTGTTGGCCTCGACGACGCCCCATTCATGCCAGCCACGACGGCGCAGTGCGGCGATCCGCAAGGCCTGACCTTCCAGCCCGACATAGAGCGATACAAGCAGCGACAGCAGCGGGCCGGCCAGCCCAAGCCTCAGCCCTTCGGCAAGCATCGAAAGGAGAGCCATGGCGACAAACGCCAGTGCTGCCTCGATCCACAACCGGTGCCAGAGCAACCACAGCGGCGACACGAGGAAGCCGAGCCAGGAAAACCCATCCCGGACAAAGGTTACATCAGGCTTTTCGCCGCCGCCCGGCGGTTCCATCACGACATAGACGGCCATGGCCTATCCCTTCAGAGATCCCTTGGTGGAAGGAACCGCATCCGGCTGGCGCGGGTCGCTTTCAAGCGCGAAACGCAGCGCGCGCGCCACCGCCTTGAAGCAGGTCTCGGCGATGTGATGATTGTTGGCGCCGTAGTGGTTGGCGACATGCAGCGTGATGCCGGCATTCTGCGCCAGGGCCTGGAAGAATTCGCGCACCAGTTCGGTGTCGAACGTGCCGATCTTCGGCGACGAGAACGCAACGTTCCAGACAAGGAAAGGACGGCCGGAAACGTCGATCGCCGCGCGCGTCAGCGTCTCGTCCATGGCGAGATCGACCGAGGCATAGCGCATGATGCCGCGCCGCTCGCCCAACGCCTTGGCCAGCGCCTGGCCGAGCGCGATGCCGGTGTCCTCGACCGTGTGGTGGTCGTCTATGTGCAGATCGCCCTTGGCCTTGACTGTCATGTCGATCAGCGAATGGCGCGACAGCTGGTCCAGCATGTGGTCGAAGAAGCCAACGCCCGTCGAAATATCGGATTTTCCCGAGCCGTCGACCTGGACCGACACGGATATGTCGGTCTCCCCAGTCTTGCGGCTGGCGTTGGCGGAACGGGGCGGCATGACCTCATCCTTGTCCAGAGTTCAGACGTTCCAAGCGTCCACGTGCTTGAAAACGAGAGCCTTCTAGCAGCATGATCCGGCGATTGCCAGTTGCCATGCCAGGGGATATCGAGCCTGGCGGGTGGCTGGTTTGCAATCATCGGACCTATGCATACATATGGTCGATCAAGTCACTCGTAACGCGCCAATCGCCTTTTGCGGGACCGGTGCTGATCGGAGCAGAAGATGTCGAATGAACTGACCATGCACGCCACGACCATCGTGACGGTGCGCAAGGGCGGCAAGGTGGTGATTGCCGGCGACGGCCAGGTCAGTCTCGGCCAGACCATCATGAAGGGCAATGCCAAGAAGGTGCGCCGCATCGGCAAAAGCGGCAATGTCATTGCCGGTTTCGCCGGCGCCACCGCTGACGCCTTCACCCTTCTGGAGCGGCTGGAAGCCAAGCTCGAACAATATCCGGAGCAATTGACGCGGGCCTGCGTCGAACTCGCCAAGGACTGGCGCACCGACCGCTATCTGCGCCGGCTTGAAGCGATGATGCTGGTTGCCGACAGATCGGTTTCGCTGGCGCTGACCGGCACCGGCGACGTGCTCGAACCCGAACATGGCGTCATGGCCATCGGTTCGGGCGGCAATTACGCGCTGGCCGCGGCGCGCGCACTGCTGGACTCCGACAAGGATGCCGAAGAAATCGCGCGAAAGGCGATGCTGATCGCATCCGACATTTGCGTCTACACCAACAATAACTTCGTCATCGAAACCCTCGATGCCGGCTGAGCCGGCCGCTGGCCATGATCCCGAAAAGTGGAAACCGATTTTTGCTTCGCTGACCTTCGGTTCGGAGAAGATCATGGCCAAACAAGAAAATAGGTACGATTTTCGGCCGGTGACGGAGGCGGACCTGCCGATGATTGCGGCATGGCTGGCCGAGCCGCATGTCGCGGAGTGGTGGGATGATCCCGAGACGGAGATCGCCCAGATCCGCGAACACATCGACAGCATTTCCGTCGAACCGCTGATCATCGAGCTCGATGGCGAGCCGATCGGCTACATGCAGAGCTACGACCCGCATCTGGAGGACGGCCATCCCTATAGCGACCAGCCGTTCGGTACGCTCGGCATAGATCTGTCGATCGGCAGGCCTGAGCTTATCGGACGCGGCCACGGCTCGGCAATTGTCCGGCAGTTCGTGGAACAGCTGTTCGAGGAAGGGGCGCCGCGTGTCATCATCGACCCGGATCCATCCAACGGACGAGCGATCCGCGCCTATGAAAAGGCCGGTTTCAGAGCTATCGATCGAAGGCAATCGGAATATGGCGACGCCGTGCTGATGGCAATCGACGCCGAAGAGGACGATATCGAATAAGGCGACGCCGAATAAAGCCGAAGAGGGGCAGTAACAGCATGAGCACAACCGGCGCCGACAAACCCGTCTCGGCCTATGAAGACAGCTGGCGGATGGGACTTCTGCTCGTCCTCGGCCTGATCATATTCCAGGCCGGAGTCCTTTACGGCATGGGCCGAACCCCGATCTGCACATGCGGCTACGTCAAGCTGTGGCACGGCATCGTGCAGAGTTCGGAGAATTCCCAGCATATTTCCGACTGGTATACATTCTCGCACCTCATCCACGGCTTCCTGTTCTATGCGCTGGCGTGGGCTCTGTTCCCGCGCTCGCCGATCGGGCTCAGGCTGGCCTTTGCGGTCGTCATTGAGGGCGGTTGGGAACTTCTCGAGAACAGCCCGGTGATCATCGAGCGCTATCGCGCCGGCACGATCTCGCTCGACTACTATGGCGACAGCATGATCAATTCAGTGGCGGACACGCTGGCGATGGTGCTGGGATTTGTGATGGCGCGCACGCTTCCTATATGGGTGATCGTGACCCTGGCCGTCATCTTCGAATTCGGTGTCGGCTACCTCATCCGAGACAATCTGACGCTCAACGTGATCATGCTGCTGCATCCGTTCGAGTCCATCCGGCAGTGGCAAAGTGGAATTTAGGAATATGAGCACATTCTCGCCCCGCGAAATCGTTTCGGAACTCGATCGCTTCATCATCGGCCAGAAGGATGCCAAGCGCGCTGTGGCCATCGCCTTGCGCAACCGCTGGCGCCGCCAGCAGCTCGAAGGCCAGATGCGTGAGGAGGTGATGCCGAAGAACATCCTGATGATCGGCCCGACCGGCGTCGGCAAGACCGAGATTTCGCGCCGCCTGGCACGTCTTGCCGGTGCACCGTTCGTCAAGGTCGAGGCGACCAAGTTCACCGAGGTCGGCTATGTCGGTCGCGATGTCGAGCAGATCATCCGCGACCTGGTCGAGATCGCCATCGGGTTGGTGCGCGAGAAGATGCGCGAGGACGTCAAGGCGCGGGCCCATGTCAACGCCGAGGAACGCGTGCTGGAAGCGCTCGTCGGCAAGACGGCGAGCCCGGCCACGCGCGACAGTTTCCGCAAGAAGCTGCGCGACGGCGAGCTCGACGACAAGGAGATCGAGATCGAAGTGAGCGACACCGGCACTGGCGGCATGCCCGGCTTCGAGATCCCCGGCATGCCGGGCGCCAATATCGGCGTGTTGAACATCAACGACATGCTGTCGAAAGCGATGGGCGGTCAGAAAACCAAGACGCGCAAGACGACGGTGAAGGAATCCTACACCGTGCTGGTTGGCGACGAGTCCGACAAGCTGCTCGACCAGGACGAGGTGGTGCGCAGGGCGCTCGAATCGACCGAAAACGACGGCATCGTCTTCCTCGACGAGATCGACAAGATCGCCTCGCGCGAAGGTGGCATGGGCGCCGGTGTTTCCCGCGAAGGCGTGCAGCGCGACCTGCTGCCGCTTGTCGAAGGCACCACGGTGGCGACCAAATACGGACCGGTGAAGACCGACCACATCCTGTTCATCGCATCGGGTGCGTTTCACGTCGCCAAGCCGTCGGACCTGCTGCCGGAATTGCAGGGCCGACTGCCGATCCGCGTCGAGCTGCGTGCACTGGAGAAGGACGATTTCGTCCGCATCCTCACCGAGA
This sequence comes from Mesorhizobium sp. M5C.F.Cr.IN.023.01.1.1, assembly GCF_003997585.1. Classification (NCBI taxonomy): domain Bacteria; kingdom Pseudomonadati; phylum Pseudomonadota; class Alphaproteobacteria; order Hyphomicrobiales; family Phyllobacteriaceae; genus Mesorhizobium; species Mesorhizobium sp. M5C.F.Cr.IN.023.01.1.1. Next base: position 73,930 of record NZ_RZSU01000012.1, read on the forward strand.
CCGAGGCCAGCCTGATCAAGCAGTACATCGCGCTGATGAAGACCGAGGGCGTCGATCTCGTCTTCACGGACGACGCCATCGATTCCTTGGCCGGCATCGCCGTCGATCTCAACGCCAGCGTCGAGAACATCGGCGCCAGACGGCTGCAGACGGTGATGGAGCGAGTGCTGGACGAGATCTCCTATGACGCGCCGGACCGCCACGGCACGGCGGTGACCATCGACGCAGCCTATGTGGAGAAGCATGTCGGCGACCTGTCCAGAAACACGGATTTGTCGCGTTTCATCCTGTAGCAGGCAATCCATCCCACGAGAAATGGGCCGGGGGAGCCGGCAAGTTCTGAAACGTGTGGCCAAATGGAAGCATCTGGCCAGCTTTTGTCTTGCCCGGCGCAGGGGCCCTCGACTCCACTTCCAGCTTTACCTAGTTTGCCCGGCAACTACAGCGCCGCGCATCAGTTGGGCGTGCATAGGGCGCTATACAGTTGGTTTTGCGCATGACCCCGAAAATCGATTCCGGGGGTCATGCGCTGTTGCAGGCGGCGGCGCATGAAAAAACTGATCCTCGTCATTCTCGGGCTGACGCTGGCGACAGCCATGTTCGCCGCCGAAGCGGCGACGATGGTGCCGCCGGGCAACAGTCATGCCGAGCAGCCCAACATACCGGGCGCCTCGAGCCGGCGCACCCAAGCCACCAACACCACCTTCCAGGCAAAATACAGCAAGGTCTATGCGCTGCTGCAGCACGACGCCGGTCTTCGCGGCAAGATCAGCCAGGCTGCGGCGACCTATGGCATCGACCCGATGCATATCGTCGGCGCCATCGTCGGCGAGCACACCTACAATGTCGACGCCTACGACCGGCTGCAGACCTACTACGTCAAGGCGATCTCCTATCTGTCGAGCAAGCTGTCCTTCGCCTATGAGGGCGAGGACATCACCGACTTCGTGCAGCGGCCGCAATTCCAGGAATGCGCCGGCAAATCGGACAGTTACGCGCTCTGGGAATGCCGCGAGCAGGTGTGGAACCAGTCCTTTCGCGGCAAGACTGTCGGCGGTGAGAGCTTCCCCGACGACCGCTTCGGCGCCACTTTCTTCCAGCCCTATTATGCCGGCCAGACTTTTGGCCTCGGTCAGCTCAATCCGCTGACGGCGTTGCAGATGAGCGATCTCGTGCACCAGGTTTCCGGTCTGCCGAAGCTCGACGTCAGCGATCCGAACGCGGTCTACAAGACCATCATGGATCCGGACCTGACATTGGATTATGTCGCAGCGACGATCCGGAAATCGATCGATGCCTACCAGAGCATTGCCGGCTTCGACATATCGGGCAATCCCGGCATCACATCGACGCTCTACAATGTCGGCAATCCGGAACAGCGTGCCCATGCGCTGAAGGCCGAGAACGACAGGCGCCGCGACGCGGGCGAACCGGAGAAGCTGCCCGAGGAAAATTACTATGGCTGGCTGGTCAACGACAAATTGCCGGAGCTGAAGGCGCTGTTTTAGCGGTGAAAATCTACCGCTTGGTACCTGACGACCACAGCCGCCCCGGGTGGGTTTATCATGAGAACCCCGATGATGACGGATCCGAACGCCTGCTATGCTATGGGGTCTCTGCGCCGCGCAGGCGATTACTCTTAAATAATGTCGGACCTGTCGTCGTCCAGACTTGTCCGGAAGCGCTCGACCGCTTCCGGAAGAGTTATCCAATGATGTTTATCTCGCTCGAATATTGATAAGGTTGGGGCCGGAAAATTTGGATCGGCCAATGCACCAACTGCTACTCCAATTATTGTGGGTAGCGCATCAGGCTTCCAATAGACTGTCGAACCACAGGCCGGGCAAAAATACATGCGTACATTGCGGCCGCTGTCGGCAACGCGAATGAACTCCCTTGCGGCTCCCGAAACCTCGACGGTGTCAGTTGCGTAGAACGCGTTGACGCTGAATGATGTACCCGTTCGCCGCTGGCAGGCTAGACAATGACACGCGGCAACCAATTTTGTCGGCTCGCGCATCTTAAGTCTGAGCGCGCCGCATACGCATTGGGCATCGGACATGGGAAATCCTCCGTCTTCCTCGGTGAGACAACTCTTAGGATGAGGGGGGAGGCGCAGGCCGAACCGCCGTCGGGGCTGGCAGGGCGCAAAACGTGACCCTTCAGGATCAGGGTGCACAATGCAAAGCTGGTACATCTTCGCGGCGGCGGCCACAAGTGAAAGGAAATGACTGTCCGTGCTCACTTCGCCAGCGACCGCTTCGGGTCGTCTCCCGCCATGCCAACTACCAAGTGTCGGATTGTCGCCACCGGAACGACAAGCGCTCCGCCAGTTCTTTCAAATGGTTCCGGAACCCGCGGCGGCTCACGCCGCCAGCAGTGACTTCAGCTTGACTGTTTGCGAACCGAGCGCCTCAGGCGCCGGTTTTGCCCTTTTTGCGATCAGCATCTCGGCCAACCTTATGTCGCGGGCCACTGAATTGCCTGGGCCGATGCCGCTCGCAGCGGCCAGCCTGCCGTCCTGCGCCAAATGGAACAGGATGAAGGCGCCATCGTCGAGGTCGCGGCGCACGACCTTGCTGCCCTCGTCCGACAGGCCTGATATCTGCAAGGTCAGGCCGTACTGATCCGACCAGAACCAGGGCACCGCCGCGTGGGCCTCACCGGCGCCAAGCATGTTCCTGGCCGCAAGCGCGCCCTGCTCCTGCGCGTTGCGCCAGGCCTCCAGCCGCACGCGCCTGCCGCCATAGACGGCAAGCGGAAACGAGCAGCAATCGCCGGCGGCAAAAATGTCCGGATCGCTGGTGCGAAGCTCGGCATCGGCTGCTATGCCGTTGTCGATCGTCAGCCCCGCTTCGGCGGCAAGTCCGGTCACCGGCACAGCGCCGATGCCGATCACTGCCAGGTCGGCGAGGATTTCCTGTCCGCCGGCAAGCGCGATGCGCACCCCGGCGCCGTCGTCGGCGATCGCCGCGATGCCGTCGCCGCACAGGATTTTGACGCCTTCGGCTTCATGCGCCTCGTGGATGATTTTGGCGATCTCGGCCGGCACGCCGCGCATCAGGATCCGCGGCTGCGCCTCGATGACAGTGACTGTGGCCCCCAGCCTGCGTGCCGCGGCGGCGAGCTCAAGACCGATGAAGCCGCCGCCGACGATGGCGATGCGGTTTCCGGCGCTGAGATACGCGCGAATGGCCAGCGCGTCGTTGAAGGTCCGGAGGTAGACGCAGCGCTCGCCCAGCCCCGGCATCGGCAGCTTGCGCGGGGTTGAGCCAGTCGCCAGCAAGAGTTTGTCGTAAGGCAGGACCGAACCGTCCGACAGGTGCACGACGTGCGCCGCGCGGTCGATCGCAATCGCCTGAACCGAATGGATATGCCTGATCGATCTTTCGGACAGGATCTCATCGCTGGCGATCGCCTTGATTGCGGGCGCATCGCTGGCCATCGCGTCTTTCGACAGCGGCGGCCGCTCATAGGGCAGATGCGGCTCGTCGCCGACCAGCGTCACCGGCCCGTCATAGCCGAGTTCGCGCAGCGCCAAGGCAGCCCGTCCACCGCATTCGCCGGCACCGATGATGACCATCCCCTTCGTCATCACCGTCACCCGATCTGAATGAGGATTTTGCCGGCGTCGACCTTGACCTGATAGGTCTTCAGATTGACGCAGACCGGCGCACCCCTGGCGGCCCCGGTCTTGTAGCTGAAGCGGCCATTGTGCTTCGGGCATTCGATGATGTCGTCCATCACCAGCCCGTCGGCCAGGTGCACCTTCTCATGTGTGCAAAGACCATCCGTCGCGAAATATTCGTCGTCGGGGCTGCGATAGATGGCGAAGGTGCGGCCGTCATGGTCGAACCGCATCACGTCCTCTTCGTCGATGTCTCCGGCGTCACAGGCCTCGACCCAGTCGCTCATCAGTCCTCCCGGCGGTTTTTGCTTGGTCACTTTGCCCGGCATGTTGCCTGGCATGGGCGCATATCATTCCGCTGCTGCCGCGACAGCATCGTTGTCGTTGTGGAATTCCTCGCGATAAGGCTTGGCAGTCGGCGGCAGCGCGCGCTTGAGGAAATAGTCCTCATTGCGCAGCTGGCGCAGGAAGGCCGGCACCATCTCGCGATAGCCGGCAAGGATCGACGGCGTCGGCGCCGGCAGATCGTGCTTGATCAGCTCGTGCAGCCTGGGCAGCGCGTGATAAGGCACCATCGGGAACATGTGGTGCTCCACATGGTAGTTCATGTTCCAGTAGATGAAGCGGCTGATCGGGTTCATGTAGACGGTGCGGCTGTTGAGACGATGGTCGATGACATTTTCGGCAAGGCCGCCATGCTGCAGCAGGCCGGTCATGACATGATGCCAGGCGCCGTAAAGCCGGGGCAGACCGACCAGCATCAAGGGCAGGAACGAGCCGCTATAAAGCGCCAGCGCGATGGTCGCGGCATAGATCGTCGTCCAGATGCGGGCAATGCGGATCGCCTTTGGCTGCTCCTGCTCGGGGATGAAGGTCTTTTCCGCCGGGCTGATGATGCCGGCCGCATTGCGCACCATGTCGCTCATGGCATGCCAGCCATCGACAATGCCGAAGAAATTGAGCACGACGCGCAACAGGTCCGGTGGACGCATCACCGCGATCTCCGGATCGCGGCCGACGATGATCGTATCGGTGTGGTGCCGCGTGTGGCTCCAGCGCCAGGTCACCGGGTTGCGCATGATCATGAAGCAGGCGATCTGATAGATCACGTCATTCATCCACTGCGTCCTGAACGCGGTGCCGTGACCGCATTCGTGCCAGCGTGAATCGGTGGAAGAGCCGTAAAGGACGCCATAGACGAAGAAGAACGGGACGGACCACCACGTGCCCCAGAACCAGGCGCCGCCCGCGCCGCTCAGGATCAGGGCGCCAAGCCAGATGATGGTGTCGCGGATCGCCGGCCCGTCGGAGCGTTGCATCAGCTCCTTCATCTGCTTGCGGGGTACGTCGGTATGATACCATTCAGCCGCCGCCAGCCCGGTCTCGACGGCGAGCTTCGCGTCGCGGCCGAGCAGGCTGTAATCACGCCGGGACGGTGCTGCGTCCAACATTGCGTCCATGAGAGTGCCTCCACCAGCGTCCTGCAATCCGCCCGGTCGATGACCAGGCCGTGGTCGCAGGCCTCGAAGCCTAGAAGTAACGCCAAGCCATGATAGGCTCAATATCACAAAGATGGTTTCTATCATTTCCCATCAGAATGATGTAAGCTGATTTGGAAGCGGAGAGACAGCCATGGCAAAACGGCCGACCATCACCGATCTGGCGCGCACCTCCGGCGTCAGCGTCGCCACCGTCGACCGGGTGCTGAACAACCGCCTCCCGGTGCGCGAGGAGACCGCGCGTCGCGTCTATGAGGCCGCCACCAGCATCGGCTACCACGCCGCCGGGCTGATCAAGCAGCGGATGCGCCAGGAACTGCCGGAATATCGGCTCGGCTTTCTGCTGCTGAGGGGCAATGATGTTTTCTACAGTGATTTCGCGCGGGAACTCGAACTGGCGGTGTCGCAATCACAGCGCTTCCGCGGCGTCGCAACCATCGATTTCGCCAGTTCGCTGGCCCCCGACGAGATCGCCGCCCAGGTGCGCAAGCTGGCGGCGAAATCCAGGGCGGTCGCCCTTGTCGGTCCGGACCATCCGACGCTGACGGCAGCCGTCGAGACCCTGAAGGCAAGGGGGCAACCCGTCTTCTCCCTGCTATCCGACTTTGCCGCCGGCATCCGCGAGGGCTATGTCGGCCTCGACAACCGCAAGGTCGGTCGTACCGCGGCCTGGATGATCGCCAGGGCGGCGAGGAAGCCTGGCAAGGTAGCGCTTTTTGTCGGCAGCCATCGCTTCCATGGCCATGAGCTACGCGAGATCGGCTTCAGATCATTTTTCCGCGAGCATGCGCCGGAATTCACGGTGATGGAGACGCTGGTCAACCTGGAAGCCAACCAGGTGACCCATGATGCGATGATCGATCTTCTGGCGCGGTACCCGGATCTTGCCGGCTGCTACGTCGCCGGCGGCGGCATGGAAGGCGCGGTTTCCGCGCTCAGGGCAGCGAGGCCCGTAAATATGCCGGTGGTCGTTTGCAATGAGATCAACGCCGAGTCGCGCGCGGCGCTCGCCGACAACATCCTGACCATGGTGATTTCGACGCCGCTGGCAGCACTATGCCGCGAGCTTGTCGATCTGATGGCGCATGCCATCGAGGCAGGCGCTGCCAACGCGCCGGGCCAGACCTTCCTGCCCTTCGACATCTATCTGCCGGAAAACATCTAGATGCGGGCAAAACATCTGGGCTCAGCCAATGCATCCAGGTTCAGATCCGGCACCACCATGCATCGGCAATGAGGTGAACCATCAGCCTGATGGATTCTTGCAGAAGATTTGCCGGCCCTCAGCCGCGTTGTCCGAAAATCCGCCATCCGCTTTCGGAATCTCCTTGACGCCCGCCCGCAGAATGGAATAAATATTTCACCAGATAGGTATTTTGGTTCTTTCGTTCCGGAACATCTGTTTCAAGCAGAGGGCTTGGCGTCCCAGCCAGCGCGGAAATCGCCATCGGGAACGGAGATGGCAATCGGGAGAGATTCCCTGGGAGATCGGGGATTCCGGGTAGATCGGTGCAGCCGGACACCAATTCTGTGGAGGAGAAATAAAATGAAGAAACTGCTGTTGGGCGCCGCATTCCTGGCGCTGATGAGCTCGTCCGCCCTCGCTGCCAAAATCGGCGTGTCGATGGCGCTGTTCGACGATAATTTTCTCACCGTGCTGCGCAACGGCATGATCGAGCAGGCCAAGGGCATGGACGGCGTGGAGCTGCAGGTCGAGGACGCGCAGAACGACGTCGCCAAGCAGCTCGACCAGATCAAGAACTTCGTCGCCTCGGGCGTCGACGCAATCATCGTCAATCCGGTCGACACCTCGGCCACCCAGGCAATGTCTGACGCCGCGGCTGCGGCCAATGTTCCGCTGGTCTATGTCAACCGCGAGCCGGTCAATGTCGACACGCTGCCGGACAACCAGGCCTTCGTCGCCTCGAACGAGGTCGAGTCAGGCACTCTCGAAACCCAGGAAGTCTGCCGCCTGTTCAAGGAAGCCGGCAAGACCGAAGCCAATGTCTACGTGATCATGGGCGAGCTGTCGAACCAGGCCGCGGTGCAGCGCACCAAGGACATTGACGATGTAATCGCCACTCCGGAATGCAGCTTCATCAAGATCATCGACAAGCAGACGTCGAACTGGAAACGCGAGGAAGCGCAGAACCTGATGACCAACTGGCTGTCGACCGGCACGCAGTTCGATGGCGTCATCGCCAACAATGACGAAAGCGCCATCGGTGCGATCCAGGCGATGAAGGCCGCCAACATCGACATGAAGTCGGTTGTCGTCGGCGGCGTGGACGCCACTCAGGACGCGCTTGCCGCGATGCAGGCGGGCGACCTCGACGTCACCGTGTTCCAGGATGCGGCCGGCCAGGGTGCCGGGGCGCTGGACGCGGCACTCAAGCTTTCCAAGGGCGAGGCGGTTGAACAGAAGGTCTACATCCCGTTCCAGCTGGTCACGCCGGCAAACATCGACAAGTTCCTGCAGAAGAACTGAGGCAGAGGACCGTTTTTCGACAGGGAGCGGCGGCAGAGCATCGGACCGGTTTTGGGAAGTCCGATGTTCGAAGAACAAAAAAGCAGCGCCGCTCCTCTTTCCGCTCATCGCCGTAGACAGGCGGCGGGAGGGCGACTGCGGCTGATGGAGGAAGCAAGATTTGGCACAGACAACCCATGGCGTCGGCGGACTCAGCTATGATGCGAAGAAGCGCACATGGCCTGCCGAATTCAACGTTTTCCTGGCGCTCATCATCCTGGTCGGCGCCTTCGAGCTGATAGGCCGCGTCTTTCTTGGCGACAGCTTCCTGTTCAACACCCGCGCCAATGTCGATACGATCTTCAACCAGGCGCGCCTTCAGATCATCATCCTGCAGGTGTCGATCGTCGGCATCATCGCCATCGGCGTGACGCAGGTGATCATTTCCGGCGGCATCGATCTTTCCTCTGGTTCGGTCGTCGGCGCCACGGCGATGATCGCCATGAGTTTCGCTCAGGTGGCGACGGTCAACGGCAACCCTAACCCCAAGGCGATGTTCATCGAGCAGGGCTGGACCGACCTGCCGGTGATCGTGCCGGTGCTCGTCGCGATCGGCTGCGGCCTGCTGGCGGGCCTGATCAACGGCACGCTGGTCGCCTACACCCGCATTCCGCCGTTCATCGCCACGCTCGGCATGATGGTCACCGCGCGCGGCGTCGCCAAATGGTGGTCCAAGGGGCAGCCGATCTCGTTTCCCACCGAAAGTTTCGCCGCCATCGGCAAGGGGCTGATGCCGGTCATCATCTTTATATCGCTGGCGATTTTGTTCCAGCTGATCCTGTCGTACACCAGGTACGGCAAGCACTGTTATGCCATCGGCTCCAACGAGGACGCCGCCCGCATGTCCGGCATAAATGTCCAGAACCACAAGATCCTCGTCTTCGTCATTGCCGGCATCCTCGCCTCGCTTGCTGCCGTGGTGCTGAGCTCCAAGAACCTCACCGCTCAGGCCGGCATGGGCGTGATGTACGAACTGGACGCGATCGCCATGGCGGTCATCGGCGGCGTATCGCTGTCTGGCGGCCGCGGCTCGATCATCGGAACGGTGATCGGTGCGCTGATCTTCGGCGTCATCATCTCCGGCTTCACCTTCCTGCGCCTCGACGCCTACTACCAGGAGATGGTCAAGGGTGTGATCATCATCGGCGCAGTCGTTCTCGACCAGTGGCGCCAGCGCCTGCGGGCAATGAGGGCTTGACCATGTCAGACATCGTCCTGAAGACCGAAAACCTGACCAAATACTATGGCGGCGTGCATGCGCTCGAAGGCGCGAACTTCGAACTGCGCAAGGGCGAACATGTTGCCATCATGGGTGACAACGGCGCCGGCAAATCGACCTTCGTGCGCCAGATCACGGCCGTCGAGCAGCGCACCAGCGGCAAGGTCTGGTTCGACGGCAAGGAAGTGAACTTCGCCGGCCCGATCGCAGCGCGCGAGGCAGGCATCGAAACGGTGTTCCAGAACCTTGCGCTCGCCGACGATCTCGACGTGCCGTCGAACCTGTTTCTCGGCCGCGAAAAGGTGCTTTTCAATCTCGGGCCTTTCTCGATCCTCGACCGCAAGTTCATGCGTAAGGCGACCGAGGCAGCGCTGATCCGCACGGCGGTCAAGATTCCCAACCTTTCCAACACCATCCGCCACATGTCGGGCGGCCAGCGCCAGTGCGTGGCAATCGCCAGAACCGCGACTTTTGCGTCCAAGCTCATCATCATGGACGAGCCGACGGCAGCACTTGGCGTGCAGGAGACGCTGCAGGTCGAAAACATCATCCGCACGCTGAAAGCCAATGGCGAGCCGCTGATTCTGATCAGTCACAACATGCGCCAGGTGTTTGATCTGGTCGACCGCATCGTCGTGTTCCGACGCGGCCGCATCGTCGCCAATCTGCGCAAGCAGGACACCGACGGCAACGACGTCGTCTCATACATCACCGGCGCCAAGACCGGGGAGGCAGAACTTGCGGCCTAAGGCGAATGCCGGCGCGGCGGGTCATCGGCCCGTCGCCGAGCAACCGCAATAAGAAAATCTACTGCGCCTTGCCGTGAACGGTGCAGTAAAGACGCACTTCCATTTCGAACAATTCTCAAAGGAAATCCCATGTCTCTCCGCTTCGCTCTTCTCGGTGCAGGCCGCATCGGCAAGGTCCACGCCCGTGCCGTCGGTTCCAATCCGCAGGCCAGACTGGTCGCAGTTGCCGATGCCTTCGAGAAGGCGGCGACGGAGCTGGCGTCGGCCTATGGCGCGGAAGTACGCACTATCGAGGCCATCGAAAAAGCCGGGGACATCGATGCGGTCATCATCTGCACGCCGACCGACACCCATGCCGATCTGATTGAGCGGTTCGCCAAGGCCGGCAAGGCGATCTTCTGCGAGAAGCCGATCGACCTCGACGCCGGCAGAGTGGAAGAATGCCTGGCTGTGGTCGACAAGGCCGGCGCCACTTTGATGGTCGGCTTCAACCGCCGCTTCGATCCGCATTTCGCCGCCGTGCGCAAGGCGATCGACGACGGCGCCATCGGCACCGTCGAGATGGTGACCATCACGTCGCGCGATCCCGGCCCGCCGCCGCTCGACTATATCGGCCGCTCGGGCGGCATCTTCCGCGACATGACCATTCATGATTTCGACATGGCGCGCTTCCTGCTCGGCGAGGAGCCGGTGGCGGTCAGCGCCCATGCCTCGGTGCTGGTCGACAGACAAATCGGCGACGCCGGCGATTTCGACAGTGTCAGCGTCATCCTCGAAACCGCCTCCGGCAAGCAGTGCATTATCTCCAATTCGCGGCGCGCCACTTATGGCTACGACCAGCGCATTGAGGTGCATGGCTCGAAAGGCATGGTTGCGGCCGAGAACCAGCGGCCGGTGTCGATCGAACTGGCTAATGAGAAGGGCTATACGCGCCCGCCGCTGCACGACTTCTTCATGACCCGCTATCTCGACGCCTACGCCAACGAAGTCGCCGCCTTCATCGCGGCGGCGACGTCAGGCAAGAAGGCGGCGCCGAGCGGCAAGGACGGGCTCGTCGCGCTGAGGCTGGCGGACGCGGCGCTGAAATCGGCCAAAGAAGGCAAGACCGTCCGCCTCGACAAAACCATCTGAGCAACACCAGGCACAGGAGCAAGGCGATGAACGGTTCAGCCGGTCGAAATTCCGAAACACGCGCCATCGTCACCGGCGGCGCGCAAGGCATCGGCTTCGCCGTCGCCGAGGCGCTGGCCGACGAGGGCTGTCGCGCCCTGGCGCTGGTCGGCCGTTCCAAGGAGAAAGGCGACAAAGCGGTCGCCGTACTTGGGAAAAGCGGCGTCGACGCCATCTTCATCAGCGCCGATGTCTCAGAGGTGGCCGACTGCAAGCGGGCCGTCGAAACGGCGATCACTCATTTCGGCACCGTCAACGCGCTGGTCAATGCCGCCGCCACTTCGGCGCGCGGCTCGCTGGTCGAGACGTCGGAGGAGCTTTTCGACCAAATCTTCGACACCAATGTGCGCGGCCCCTTCTTCCTGATGCAGGGTCTCGTCGCGCACCTGCTGGAGCGCAACGCGCCGGGTTCGATCGTCAACGTGCTGTCGATGTCGGCGCATGCCGGTCAGTCCTTCCTGACTCCCTATTCGACCAGCAAGGGCGCGCTGATGACGCTGACCAAGAATGTCGCCAGTTCCTATCGAAAGCACCGTATCCGCTGCAATGCCGTGCTGCCGGGCTGGATGGATACGGAAGGCGAGGCGATCGTGCAGAAGAAGTGGCACGATGCGCCCGACGATTGGCTGGAAAAGGCCGAGGCCGCGCAGCCGATGGGCCAGTTGGTGAAGCCGGCGCAGCTTGCCAGGCTGATCACCTATATGATCAGCCCCCAGTCCGGCGTCATGACCGGCTCACTGGTCGACTACGATCAGAACATCGCCGGGGTGATCGGCGAGTAGTGACAAGTGTTTCGGCTTCGACTATATGAGCCGCATGATCCACCTGACCGCCTCGTTCTGGTACTTTAGCTACGGCAGCTCGCTGGCGGCGGGAGGATTGCGCTCGATCTGAAGATTGCAGCATCAAAATCCGAACAGCCGCCAGACCTGGCGGCTTTTTTTGTTTCAGCCGGCAGGTCTCCCAACCAGGAGCAGAAAGCCGTGTTGACCACCACCGACGATCTTCGGGTCAAGGAAATAAGGGAATTGAGTACGCCGGACCAGGTGATGCGGGAGATACCGCGCACGCTGACGGCAACGCGCACCGTTGCCACGTCACGCAACGCCATCCATTCCATCCTGACGGGGACCGACGATCGACTTGTTGTCGTCGTCGGCCCCTGTTCGATCCACGACCCGGCCGCCGCCGTAGACTACGCCAGCCGTCTGGCGGGTCTGCGCGAGAGCCTGTCGGACCGGCTGGAGATCGTGATGCGCGTGTATTTCGAGAAGCCGCGCACGACGGTCGGCTGGAAGGGCCTGATCAACGATCCCGACCTGGACGGCAGCTTCAACATCGACAAAGGACTGAGGCTGGCCCGCAACGTGCTCTCCGCCGTCAACAATCTCGGCCTTCCGGCGGCGACTGAATTCCTCGACATGGCCACCCCGCAATACATTGCCGACCTCGTCGCCTGGGGCGCGATCGGCGCGCGTACGACCGAGAGTCAGATCCATCGCGAACTCGCATCCGGCTTGTCCTGCCCGGTCGGCTTCAAGAATGGCACCGACGGCAGCCTGCGGATCGCCGCCGAGGCGGTGAAATCCGCCGCCCAGCCGCATCATTTCATGGCGGTGACGAAGGGCGGACGCAGCGCCATCGCGACGACCACCGGCAACGAGGACTGCCACGTCATCCTGCGCGGCGGCATTGTGCCGAATTACGACGCAACGAGCGTCGCGGCTGCCTGCAAGGAACTCGGCCGCGCCGGCATCCCGCCACGGTTGATGATCGATGTCAGCCACGCCAACAGCAACAAGCGGCCGGAGAACCAGCCGATGGTGGCGGCCGACGTGGCGGATCAGGTCGCGGCAGGCGACGAGCGCATCATCGGCGTCATGATCGAGAGCCACCTCGTCGCCGGCCGCCAGGACGTCACGCCCGGCAAGCCGCTCGTCTACGGCCAGAGCATCACCGATGGCTGCATCGACTGGACAACCACCGAGACGGTGCTGCACGGTCTTGCCGACGCCGTCGAGCGGCGCCGGTCAGCGCGACGCGCCATGATCGACAGCCGTCCGGGAGCCGCCTGAAGCTTTCACCTTCTCCCCTTGTGGGAGAAGGTGGATCGGCGCGTAGCGTCGAGACGGATGAGGGGTGCTGGAAGACACGATACGCTGAAATATCAGATGAATTGAAGCCCTTACGACTTCAAGTCACGATCCGTCCAACACCCCTCATCCGACCGAGCTTCGCTCGGCCACCTTCTCCCACAAGGGGAGAAGGGGAGCCAACGCCAGCGTTACCTCACATCTACCCAGCGCTGCTCCTCGAACGAGCGCGCCATGGCATGCACGGTGCGCTCGATCTCAAGTCCTTCGTCGAAATCGATGATCCGCGCCGGCTTGCCGGCCAGCCGCGTCAAAAGTTCCCGGCATTCGATGATCTTGAGGTCGTTGAAGCCGAGACCGTGGCCGGGCGCCGGCAGGAAGGCATCGTAGGGCTTGTGATGCGGCGCCACCAGGATGGTGCGATAGCCTTGCTCGGTCGGCCGGTCTGATGTGAGGTAGAGCTGGAACTCGTTCATCCGCTCCTGATCGTACAGGATCGAGCCCTTCGAGCCGAAGATCTGGATGGCGATCCGGCCCTTGCGGCCCCAGGCCGAACGATTGACCAGCAGCGTGCCGGCAATGCCGTTTTCGAGATGCATCAGCACGCTGGCGATGTCGTATGTCTCGACCTCGCGGCGCCCGCCCGAGGCGACCTGCCGATCGGCATAGGGTTTTGCCATGTCGCACATGACGCGGGCGACGCGGCCGAACAGCACGGCGACCAGCGACAGCGGATGTACGGCGAAATCGTCGAGCGCGCCGTAACCGGACGCCGCCTCGTGTTTCCAGAAGAACGGTGCCTCCGGATCGGCCATGAAGTCCTCGTCCATCTCGATACGCAGGTGATTTACCTCGCCGATGATCTTCTCGTCGAGCAGCGCACCGATATGGCGGATCGCAGGATTCTGGATGTAGTTGTAGCCGAGAGCGGCCACTTTGCCGGCCTTTTGCGCCGCCGCCGCCATGGCTTGCGCCTCGGCAAAACTCGGCGCCATCGGCTTCTCGCACCACAGATGCTTGCCGGCTTCGAGGATGGCGATGGCCATTTGCGGATGGAACTGGTTCGGCGTGGTCAGCGAGACGATATCGACATCCGGATCATCGACGACGGCACGCCAGTCGCCGGAGGCCTTGGCGAAGCCGAATTCGCTGGCACGACGTTTGGCAAGATCCTCATTGACCTCGCCGAGATGGACCAGCCCTGGCTTGGCCACGTCGGGAAAGACGGTGCCGACCGCGTTCCAGGCGATGGCGTGACACTTGCCCATGAAGCCTGTGCCGATAAGACCGACTCCGACCATTTCCCTTGTCTCCGCTGTCAGCAAGATTTGCGTGGATGAATTAGTCCATTTTATCCAGAAATGGAACGCATTCCTCATTTTTTATGGCCTTCTTGCACAGGCTCGCTATGATGGGGCACACACGGCATCGACTGATGAGCCTAGGCGGAGCGACGATGGACGAACGGGTGCCCCGCGATTTCGAGACGCTGCGGACGACGATCCTGGAACGGCGCCATAGCCTGCCCAAGCGTATCGCGCAGATCGCCGCCTATGCGCTCGACAATCCTGACGACATTGCCTTCGGCACGGCTGCCAGCATCGCCGCCTCCGCCGGCGTCCAGCCTTCGACCTTGATCCGCTTCGCCCAGCAGCTCGGCTTCGACGGCTTCACCAGTCTGCAGCTGGTGTTTCGCGAGCGCCTGCGTGAGCGCAATTCGTCCTATGACGAAAGACTGGCGGCATTGCGCGCCAAGGCCGAGGAAGGCGCCGGTCACCGGGCGATCTTCGACGGCTTCGTCGCCGCGGCCAGCACCTCGCTCAACGATATTTCAGGCAGGTTGAACGAAGACCATTTCGAAGATGCGATCGCCTTGCTGGCAAAGGCGGAAACCATCTATGTGCTGGCCAAGCGCCGCTCGTATCCGGTCGCCTCCTACATCGCCTATGCGCTGGGCAAGCTCAAGATCCGCAACCAGCTGATCGAATCGGCCGCCGGCCTCAACGCCGAGATGATCAGCTTTGCCTCGCCCAGGGATGCCGTCATCGCCATCAGTTTCTCACCCTATGCCCCGGCGGCTATCGACGAGGCGCGCGTCATTTCCGAGCAAGGCGTTCCGATCGTGGCGATCACAGACAGTTCCTTTTCGCCGCTCGCCCAGTTCGCCAAGGTCTGGTTCGAGATCGCCGAGGCCGATTTCGCCGGCTTCCGCTCGCTGTCGGCGACGATGGCGCTGGCCATGGCGCTGACCGTTGCGGTTGGCGAGAAGCGCCGCGATGCCGGCCGCAAGCGCAAGGCCTGACAGGCTACTTTTCAGCAAAGGAATGCGTGTTCCATATTGACTATGGATTGGAATTATTATTTCATATTCCCGGCGCCACGCTGCCGCTCGCGCGTGTACCCCAAGACAACAAGGCTGATGGGAGGTTCGAATGGGCGAAGCCATGGACGCGAAACATGCGCCGCTCGACGTCATCACCATTGGCCGCGCCTCGGTCGATCTCTACGGCCAGCAGATCGGCTCGCGCCTGGAGGACATCACCTCCTTTGCCAAGTCGGTCGGCGGCTGTCCAGCCAACATTTCGGTCGGCACGGCGAGGCTCGGTCTGCGCTCGGCGCTGCTCACCCGCGTCGGCGACGAGCAGATGGGCCGCTTCATCCGCGAGCAGCTGACGCGCGAAGGGGTTTCCGTCGACGGCCTCAGGACCGACCCGGACCGGCTGACCGCGCTTGTGCTGCTGTCGGTCGAGGACGAAGGCGTCTCGCCGATGATCTTCTATCGCAGCGACTGCGCCGACATGGCGCTGGCGGAGGAAGACATAGATGAGGCGTTCATCGCTTCGGCACGCGCCATCGTCGTCACCGGCACGCATTTTTCGCGGCCCAACAGCGACGCCGCGCAGCGCAAGGCGATCCGCGCCATCAAGGCCAAGGGCGGCAAGGTGGTGTTCGACATCGACTACCGCCCCAATCTCTGGGGCCTTGCCGGCCATGCCGAAGGGTTCGAGCGCTATGTGAAATCCGACCGGGTCTCCGCGCAGCTGAAGACAGTGCTGCCCGACTGCGATCTCATCGTCGGCACCGAAGAAGAGATCATGATCGCCTCCGGCACTGACGATTGCCTCAGCGCGTTGAAGACGATCCGCTTGCTGTCCAAAGCCACGATCGTCTTGAAGCGCGGCGCCATGGGCTGCATCGTCTATGACGGGCCGATCAGCGACGATCTCGAAGACGGCATTGTCGGCAAGGGTTTTCCGATCGAGGTCTACAATGTGCTCGGCGCCGGCGATGCCTTCATGTCGGGCTTCCTGCGCGGCTGGCTCGGCGGCGAAAGCCTTGAGACGGCGGCGACCTGGGCCAATGCCTGCGGTGCCTTCGCCGTGTCGCGGCTGCTCTGTGCGCCGGAATATCCGACCTTCGAGGAATTGCAATTCTTCCTGAAGAACGGCAGCCAGCATCTGGCGTTGCGCAAGGACGAGGCGATCAACCATATCCATTGGGCGACGACGCGCCGGCGCGATATTCCCTCGCTGATGGCGCTGGCCTGCGACCACCGTATCCAGCTTGACGATGTCGCTGCGAAAGCCGGCGCCGACCCGTCGCGCATCCATGATTTCAAGGTGCTGACGGTCAAGGCGGCGGCAAGGGTGGCCGCCGGCCGAGCCGGTTACGGCATGCTGCTCGACGAGAAATACGGCCGCGAGGCGATGTTCGAATTCGCCCGCCATTCCTTCGCCTGGCTCGGCCGGCCGGTCGAATTGCCCGGATCGCGGCCGCTTCGTTTCGAATTCTCGCAGGACATCGGCTCGCAATTGATCGAGTGGCCGGTCGACCATTGCATCAAGTGCCTGTGCTTCTATCACCCCGACGACCCGGAGCCGCTGAAGACCGAGCAGCAGCAAAAACTGCGGAGCCTGTTCGAGGCCGCGCGGAAAGTGGGAAGAGAACTTCTCATCGAGATCATCGCCGGAAAGCACGGCGAGCTCGACGACACGACGATCCCGCGCGCGCTGGAGGAACTCTATGCGCTCGATATCAAGCCCGACTGGTGGAAGCTCGAACCGCAGGCTTCGGCCGGGGCTTGGGCAAAGATCGAGGCGGTGATCCTGAAGAACGATCCGTGGTGCCGTGGGGTTGTGCTGCTCGGCCTCGAAGCGCCGCAGGACGAGCTGGAAGCGGCCTTCGCCGCCACCGCCAAAGCGCCCATCGTCAAGGGCTTCGCCGTCGGACGCACCATCTTCATCAACGCGGCCGAACAGTGGCTTGCGGGCAAGATGTCGGACGACGAGGCAGTGGCCGACATGGCGTCGCGCTTCGAGAGACTAACCGAGGCATGGCTTGCCGCGCGCGGCCGCAAAGCAGCATAAGAAGGCGCGGCACTAGGACTGCGGAGGAAGACAACATGACCAAGACAATCCGCCTGACGATGGCGCAGGCGCTGACCCGCTTTCTTGCCCGCCAGATGACCGAGATCGACGGCAAAAAAATGCCGATCTTCGGCGGCGTCTGGGCGATCTTCGGCCATGGCAATGTCGCCGGTGTCGGCGAGGCGCTCTACCAGGTGCGTGACGAATTGCCGACCTTCCGCGCCCACAACGAACAGGCGATGGCGCATGCGGCGATCGCCTACGCCAAGGCCAATTTCCGTCGCCGCTTCATGGCCACGACAAGTTCGATCGGCCCCGGCGCGCTCAACATGGTGACGGCGGCAGCACTTGCGCATGTAAACAGGTTGCCTGTCCTGTTTCTGCCCGGCGACGTCTTCGCCAATCGCATCCCCGACCCTGTCCTGCAGCAGGCAGAGGATTTCTCCGACGGCACGGCGACGGTCAATGACTGCTTTAAGCCCGTGTCGCGCTATTTCGACCGCATCACCCGGCCCGAGCAGATCATCCCGGCGCTGAACCGTGCGATGCAGGTGCTGACCGATCCGGCCGAATGCGGACCGGTGACGCTGGCGCTCTGCCAGGACGTGCAGGCCGAGGCCTATGATTTTCCCGAGAGCTTCTTTGCCGAACGGGTCTGGACCCAGCGCCGACTGCGTCCTGATCGCCAGGAGCTGGCGGCCGCGGTGGCAGCACTGAAGAGCGCGAAGAAGCCATTGGTGATTGCCGGCGGCGGCGTGCTTTATTCGCAGGCTTCCGGCGAATTGGCGAAGCTGGTGCAAGGCGCCGGCATTCCGGCCTGCGAGACGCAAGGCGGCAAATCCTCGCTGTCGGACGATCATCCGCTCAACATGGCGGCGGTCGGCGTCACCGGAACTTCGGCTGCCAACCGGCTGGCTGAAGAAGCCGATGTCGTGCTTGCCGTCGGCACCAGATTGCAGGATTTCACCACCGGCTCGTGGGCGCTGTTCAAGAATTCCGGCAAGACCATTATCGGACTGAATACGCAGCCTTTCGATGCGGGAAAGCACCAGGCGCTGCCGCTGGTCGCCGATGCGGCGGAAGGGCTCGCCGAGCTTGGCGCGGCGCTGAACGGCTGGAAGGCGCCGGCTGACTGGACCGACGATGCGGCCAGGGGCAAGAAGGACTGGCAGGCCGAAGCCGGCAAGGTAACGGCGTCGACCAATGCCGCCTACCCGTCCGATGCGCAAGTGATTGGCGCCGTGCAGCGCGCCGTGGGCTCCGACGTGATCCTGCTTCATGCCGCCGGCGGCCTGCCCGGCGAGTTGCACAAGCTCTGGCAGGCGGGCGCGCCCGGCTCCTACCACGCCGAATACGGCTTCTCGACCATGGGCTACGAGATCGCTGGCGGGCTCGGCGTCAAGATGGCCAAGCCCGACGAGGAGGTCGTCGTGATGATCGGCGACGGCTCCTATCTGATGCTCAATTCCGAGATCGCGACCTCGGTCATGCTCGGCCTCAAGCTGACCATCGTGCTGCTCGATAACAGAGGCTATGGCTGCATCAACCG
Organism: Mesorhizobium sp. M5C.F.Cr.IN.023.01.1.1; assembly: GCF_003997585.1. NCBI lineage: Bacteria > Pseudomonadati > Pseudomonadota > Alphaproteobacteria > Hyphomicrobiales > Phyllobacteriaceae > Mesorhizobium > Mesorhizobium sp. M5C.F.Cr.IN.023.01.1.1. The sequence continues at coordinate 92,731 of NZ_RZSU01000012.1, forward strand.
GCTGCAGATGGCGACCGGCGGCGCCAACTTCAACAATCTGCTGAAGGACGCACGCCACGAGATTGTGCCTGATATCGACTTTGCGGCGCATGCGGCAAGCCTGGGTGCCATCGCCGAGAAGGTTTCGTCGATCGCCGGGCTGGAAACGGCGCTGACGCAAGCGAAGAAGAATACAAGGACCACCGTGCTGGTCATCGATACCGATCCGCTGGTTTCGACCGAAGCCGGTGGAAGCTGGTGGGATGTCGCCGTGCCGGAAGTCTCGACACGGCCGCAAGTGAATGCGGCGCGCAGAGCC
>NZ_RZSU01000130.1:0-16041 GCF_003997585.1 Mesorhizobium sp. M5C.F.Cr.IN.023.01.1.1
TTGATATTCAGGTAACACCGGCTTTCGACACAGCGAAGCAATTGCGGCATGTTTTCTGCATTCAGTTGCCGTTCAGCTTGCATCTCATATAAGCTCATGCAAAGGGCGAGAATGCCTTGCGAAATGCAAACAGAGGCGGTGGAAACACCGATACTGCAAATGTGGAAGTCTCTCGTCGCCGCCATCGCTTTTCTTGCCGTGGGCGGTTCAGCCTTCGGCGCCAGTGCGACCAACAAGGACGCCGAGACCCGCACACTCGTCGTGACCGAAGGCGGTGGCAAGACGGAGCTGGCGCTGGCCGCCGGCGAAACCGCGGAATTCTGCCCGACCGGCTGTTTCGTTACCATGCCGAATGGTGACCTCGAGGCGCTGACCGGTTCGGAAACGATCGAAATCTCGGGTGGTGTCGCCCGTATCAAGTAACGCGCGTCAAGCAACGTTGACGGCTTGTTTTTCGAAGGCCGGGCAATGCCCGGCCTTTTATCGTTTCGGGTCAACGAAACTTAATGATGAAGGGCGAAATACCGTCACGCAAACCAGGCCAGGCTGGGCGTTTTAACGTTCGCTGCGCTGTTCCCCGTTATATCGGGCCGAAGACGCCGAAGCACGGCGCGGATTTTTGATCGGCGCATGATCCTTTCCGAAAATCGGTTTTCGGGGTCATGCGCTTTCAGGCAGGGCAACGAAAAATGGACGCGCGGTCGGACAGGAACGCAATTCCGCTTGCCGTCGATCTCGACGGCACGCTGATCGCGACGGACCTGTTGTGGGAAGGGCTGTTCATCCTTCTCAAGAAGAATCCGCTCTATATTTTCCTCGTACCGTTCTGGCTTGCCGGCGGACCGGCGCGGTTGAAGCAGGCCATCGCTCGACGCGTCGACATCGACCCTGCATCGCTGCCTTACCGCGAGGCGCTGCTTCAGCGCCTTCGCATTGAACATGGCGAGGGCCGCCAGATCGTGCTGGCGACCGGCACGCCGCGCAAATTCGCCGAGGCGATCGCCGCACATCTCGGGATATTCGATCGCGTCCTGGCGACCGACGGCCCTCACAACATGACCTCAGGCAGAAAGCGTGCCTCGCTTGTCGCCGCCTATGGCGATGGCGGCTTCGACTATGCCGGCAATAGCCGGCACGACCTTAGGGTATTCGACGCCGCGCGCGCGGCAATCGTCGTCGCGCCCGACCGCGATGCAGCGCGCTGGCAGGCCGCCCACGGTGCCGAATTGATGCCAGCGCCGAAGCCGACATTCAGAACCATCGTCAAAATGCTGCGCGTTCATCAGTGGCTGAAAAACTCGCTGATCGCGGTGCCGATGGTACTGTCGCACGAATACTTCAACGCCGACATGGTCTGGGAATGCCTGCTGGCATTCGTATCGTTCAGCGCAGTCGCTTCCGCCATCTACATCCTAAACGATTTCTTTGATCTCGCGCTCGATCGCAAACACCTGACCAAGCGTAACCGGCCATTCGCCAGCGGCGCGCTGTCGATCCCGTTCGGCCTCGGTTCGATGATGGTGCTGCTTGCAATGGGCGTTGGTGCAGGGCTTCTGCTGCCGATCGAATTCCTCGGCGTGCTCGGCGGCTACATAGTCATCACCACCGCCTATTCGCTGTCGTTCAAGCGCATGCTCCTGATCGACGTGCTGACGTTGGCCGGACTCTACACGATCCGCGTTCTGGCGGGCGCCGCGGCGACCGGCGTCGACGTCTCGTTCTGGCTGCTGGCCTTCTCGATCTTCTTTTTCCTGTCGCTGGCGCTGGTAAAGCGCTTTGTCGAGCTACGCGCGACCGCCATTCCGGCCGGCGAACGCATTGCCGGCCGCGGCTACCGCATCGAAGACCAGGAGATCGTCGCCCAGGCGGGCATGGCCTCGGCCTTTTCCTCGGCGCTGGTGCTGGCGCTCTATATGGACAGCGTTGCGGTGCGCGAACTCTATCCCCACCCGTGGCTGGTCTGGCCCTTGGCGCCGATCGTCCTGTACCTGACCATCCGCGTCTGGATTCTCGCCCGCCGCGACGAGATGCATGACGATCCGGTCGTCTTCATCATCCGCGACTGGCGCAGCCAGATCGTCGTGCTCATCGGCGCTGTGTTTCTGGTCGCCGGAGGCTGGTAGGCGTGGCGAAGCAGCGGTTCCAGAGCTTCGGTCTTGCCACGCCGCCGGCACTCGATGTGATCCCGGCGGACGACGCTGTTGCGCTGCTGAAGAGTGGCAAGGCGGCAAGAAATGCCTTGCTCGCCTACGGCAACGGCCGCTCCTACGGCGATTCCTGCCAGAACCAGGCCGGCATGGTCGTTGACATGCGGCCGCTGAACAGGATTCGCGCCTTCAATGCCGAGACCGGCGTGATCGAGGCCGAGGCCGGCGTGCTTCTGTCCGACATCATCGCCCATGCAGCGCCATACGGCTTCTTTCCGGCCGTCGTTCCAGGCACGCAGGTCGTCACGCTCGGCGGCGCCATCGCCAATGACGTTCACGGCAAGAATCATCACCGGCGCGGCACCTTCGGCTGCCACGTCGAATCGTTCACGCTGCTCAAATCGGATGGACGGCCCCATTACTGCTCGGCCACCGACAATGCACGCCTGTTTGCGGCGACGATCGGCGGCATGGGGCTGACCGGACTGATCCTGTCCGCATCGATCCGGCTGATGCGGGTGCCATCCCTCGACATCGTCGAGACGGCGACGCCGTTCCGCGACCTCGGCGAATTCTTCGAGCTTGCCGAAGCGGCCGACCAAGCCAACGAATACGTCGTCGCATGGATCGACCAGCTTGCCGGCGGCCACCGCCGTGGGCGCGGGCTGCTGTTTACCGGCAATCATGCCGAGCATGGCTCCCATGTGCCCTTTCGTGCCGGCAGCAACCTTTCGGTGCCGTTCCAGCCGCCGTTCAACGTGCTCAACCGGCCGTTCCTGACTGCCTTCAATGCCGCCTACCGGTGGAGGAAAGGCAGGTCTACCGCGCCGCGCCAGGTCGGCTTCCAGGGTTTTTTCTTTCCGCTCGACGGCGTTGGCAACTGGAACCGGCTCTACGGACCGAACGGGCTTTTCCAGCACCAGAGCGTGGTGCCGGAAGACGTCGCGGGCCGAGCGGTGCCGGCGCTGCTTGCGGCGGCAAAACGGGCGGGGCAGGGCTCGTTCCTGACGGTCCTGAAGCGCTTCGGCTCGATCCGCTCGCCGGCACTGCTGTCGTTCCCGCGACCGGGTTTCACGCTGACGCTGGATTTTTCCAACCGTGGCCGGGGGACGCTGGCGCTGCTGAAGGAACTCGACCACATCACGGTCGAGGCCGGTGGCGCGGTCAATCCCTACAAGGACGCCCGCATGGGCGCCGACATTTTCGCCGCATCTTTTCCGCAATGGCTACGCCTAGAAGCGATCCGCGATCCCGCCTTCATGTCGAGTTTCTGGGCGCGAACGGCGAAAAAACTCGAGGCTCGGCGCGAAACCGTTGAAGCCGCAGAATAGATAAAATTAGAATAGTTCGTGATTAACGGGTCGATAAGGCCAAGATTTGCTTAAAACGTTTTGTGCTTCACGAAACGTTTGCAGGTTTGTAATAGAACGGCTGAAAGGCTGGCGGAAGAAACATGAAATACATCGTCTTCATTCTGTTCACGGTCACGACCAACGCCGCTGCGCAGCTGATGCTGAAGCAGGGCATGATGTCACTCGGTACGATCTCCTTCGAGGGCACCAATCCGTTGCTGAAGCTGTTGCAGATTGTCTTCAGCACGTGGGTTTTCTTCGGCCTGTGCACCTTCGTCATCTCGATGGCTTCGCACCTCTATGTGCTGTCCAAGGTCGAGCTCAGCTTCGCCTATCCGTTCCTCAGCCTCGCCTATGTCGCCGTTGCGATCTTCGCCTATTTCATCTTCCGCGAAGACCTCAATGCCTGGCGCATCGCCGGCATCGCCTTCATCTGCGTCGGCACGGTGCTGATCGCCCAAAGTGGCCGGGACTTGGGCGGTCGAGAGCACGAGGACGAGACGGCTGGCCTTTCCCCCGACAGGATTCACACCAGCGGGATCGTTCGATGAGACATGTGATCTTTGGCGGCGACGGTTTCGTCGGCCGCCACCTTGCCCCGAAACTTCTGGCCGACGGCGAGGAGGTGGTCGTCGCCGACATCGCCAAGAGCGACCTGCCGCATTACCGTTCGGTCCGATATGTCAGGTGCGACGTCACCGATCCGGCCTCGGTCGCTTCGGTCGGGCTGAAGGCCGACGACATGGTCTATAATCTGTCGGCGAAAATGCTGTCGCCGATCCAGGTGCGCGCCAAGCGCCACCAGTTCTTCTTCCCGGTGAATTTCCACGGCACCGAGCACATCATAACGGCGATGGACAGAGCCGGCGCGCCCAAGCTCGTCCATTACACGACCGACATGATCTATGGCCATACGGTCACGCAACCGATGACCGAGGAACATCCGGTCGCGCCGCTCGGCGAATATGGCTGGTCGAAGCAGAAGACCGAGGAACTGGCCGCCGAATGGCGCAAGCGCGGCATGTCGATCTCGCTGTTTCGGCCGCGCCTGATCATCGGTCCCGGCCGCCTCGGCATCCTCGAGAAACTGTTCAAGCTGATCGACTGGAACCTTCCGGTGCCGATGATCGGCTCGGGCAAGAACCCGTATCAGTTCATCTCGGTGTTCGACTGCGCCGAGGCAGCGCGCGCCGCCTGGAGAGCCGGCGTGCCTGATGAAGCCTATAATCTCGGTTCGCTCAACCCGCCGCCGGTCAGGAAACTGCTCGGCGATCTGATCCGGCATGCCGGGTCGAAGTCGATCCTGATTCCGACACCGGGCTGGGCAGTCAAGCGCACGCTCGACCTGCTCGATCTCTTGAACATGCCGATCATGGATCCGGAGCAGTATCTGATCGCCGACGAGGACTGCGTGCTCGACGTGTCCAAGGCCGAACGCCAGCTCGGCTGGGTGCCGCAATATCGTGACGAGGACATGCTGATCGCCGCCTATAGCGAATATCGCGCCAAGAAAGACGGCCATGCCGTCGCCGTCAAAAGTGTGCCCGCCGAGTGATGGGCCAGCAGGAGACTCTTGAGATGACCGTCATGACCAAGCCGGACCACACGACTGCGCGCGCTACGGTCAGCGCGCCGGCGCTTTCGCCCGCCACCACCGCTAAGCCCGATTTGATCAGCGTCGAGCAGGCCAAGGCGATGGACGTAGCGCGCATGACCGACCTGTTCAAGGCGCATCTCAACCCCGGCCAGCTGCATTTCATGAAGCTGCTCGGCTTCCACAAGATCAAGATCGAGCGCGCCGAAGGCATGTTCTACATCGATCAGAACGGCCGCAGGATCCTCGATTTCTTCGGCGGCTTCGGTTCGCTGGCCTTCGGCCACAACCATCCGCGCCTTCTCGAAGCGCGCAAGAAATTCCAGGAGGAGAAGCGGCAAGAGATCGCCATCGCCTTCATGTCGCAATATGCGGCCGCCCTGGCGCACAATCTCGCCAAATGCTCGCCCGGCGATCTCGACATGGTGTTTTTGGGCTCGTCCGGCTCGGAAGCCATGGAGGCGGCAGTGAAGCTCGCCGAACGCGCCGCGGGCCCGAAGCGGCCGAAAGTCGTCTATGCCGAGAATTCCTTCCACGGCAAGACCAAAGGCGTGCTGGCGATCACCGACGGCTCGCTTTACCGCGCCGACTTCAAGGTGGCCGACAATGTCGTGCGCATCCCGTTCGCCGACATCGAAGCGGTCGAGCGCACCTTCCGCTCGGACCCGGAGATCGGCGTGATCGTGCTGGAAACCATCCAGGGTGGTGGCGGCATCATCCAGGCGCCTGCCGAATACTGGCAGAAGCTGCGTGCGCTATGCGACCAGTACGGTGTGCTGTGGGTCGCCGATGAAGTGCAGTGCGGCTATGGCCGCTCCGGCCGATTCTATACCTTCGAGCATTACGGCGTCGTTCCTGATGTGACGGCGCTGGCAAAATCGCTCGGCGGCGGCAAGGCCGCGGTCGGCGCGATGATCGCAAGGCGCGAGATCTACATGAAGGCCTATGGCACATCGAAGACGGCGATGATCCACGCCATGGCCACCTTCGGCGGCATGGGCGAGGCCTGCGTCACCTCGATCGAGGCGCTCAACGTGCTTTACGACGAGGGGCTGATCGACAACGCCGCCGTGACCGGCGACTATCTCCTGCAACGCCTGCAGGCGTTGAGGGAAAAATACCCGAAGATCATCAAGGAGGTCCGCGGCAAGGGCCTGATGGTCGGGCTGGAATTCCACGATTTTTCGCAGACCCTGCCGATGGTGCTGCGGCCCGTGGTCAGCGTGCTTGACGAGAAGCTGAAGGGATCCTTGTCCGGCTTCGTCGGAGCGCTGCTGCTGCGCGACTACGACGTGCTCGTCGCCTTCACCGAATACAACCGCAACGTCATCCGTCTCGAACCGCCGCTGATCTGCCAGCGCGAACATGTCGACCGCTTTGTCGAGGCGCTCGACAGCCTGTTGTCGCGCGGCATCGTATCGATCGTGAAGGATTTCGTCAAAAGCCAGGTCCGCTAGCGAGGTCCGCCGAGCGAAACCATGCTGACCAAATCTCCCGTTTCGACAAACCTGCTCGACCAGCTCACCGAGGCCGGCCTGGCATGGGGCGAGGGCACTTATGCGCGCCTTGCCGCACCGGTCGGGGCGGCGGCCTTCGCGCTTTACATCCTGTTGATCGCCGTGACGACATGGTCCATCCCCGACGCCAATTGGGACATGCTGCCCTACCTCGCGATCGCCGAGGAGGGCACCTATCGCGATGTGCAGGCGCTGCACGACTATGCCTATGGCACGGTTAGGGACGGCGTCTCGGCGGGCGACTACAAGGCACTGACGGATGATGGCGGCGGCTTTCGCAGTCATATGGCCGGGAATGCCGCCGATTTCCATTCGCTGCTCGGCATGTACCGGGTCAAGTTCCTCTACGCCGAGATCCTTTCGACGATGAGCTCCGTGGTGTCGCCAGTCGAGGCGATGCGGCTGTTACAGGTATTGTCGGTGCTGCTGTTCGGTGCGATCGCGCTGCTCTGGCTGCGGTCCGAAGGCGCACTGGCGCTGGCGCCGGTCGTCGGCGCGGTGCTGATGATAGCCGAATTCGGCGACGCGGCGCGGGCTGCGACGCCGGATCTGCTGTGCTCGGCCCTGTTCCTCGGCGGGCTTTTTGCGTATGTGCGCGGTCGCGAAGTGGCGGCGGCGATCCTGCTCTTTCTCGCCTTCATGGCGCGGCCCGACAACATCGTCTTTCTTGCCATCTTCGCCGTGTTGCTGGTCGCCTTCCGACAGAAGGCGTGGGGCGCGCTGGCCGGCTTTGCCGCCTCCTTGGTCGCCTATTTCGCCATCTCGCATTGGGCGCAGCATCCCGGCTGGTGGCCACATCTGTGGTTCTCCAGCATCGAGCAGCACTACAATATGGACGGCTTCGATCCGCCGTTCTCGGCTGTCGCCTATCTCCGGGCCGTTGCCGCCTCGCTGGTCCGCGCCGTCAGCCTGAACAGCTGGGTCGGCGTCTCGGTTCTGGCGCTGGCGGGGTGGTATGTGGCGAGCCGCGCCGGATTCAAGCTCGACCGTCGCGCCGGCATCCTGTTTGCGGCGCTGGTGCTCGGGGTGCTGGCGAAGTTCACCGTCTTCCCGATCCACGACACCCGCATCTACTTTCCCAATCTGATCCCGCCGTTCCTGCTGCTCGCCGGCCCCTTCATGGCGCTTTGGGCGAGCATCAAAGGACATCGCGCCGCAGTGTTGCACGTCGTTCCAGTCGATAAACCATGAGTTCCGTCTCCAGCCTGGCGCGCATCGTTTTCCCTTGAGGCAGCTGGTCTGAACTGCGGTGCCACGCGTCCTTTTGGATGCGCAAAGGACGCCATAGACCTTCTTTCTGCGCATGATGCCAACGAAAATCGATTCCGATTTTTCGGCGTTGTGCCCCGGGGTCGCGCCGCACTTGCGGCGTGTCGCAAACAGGCGGTAGCACGATGGCCCTCGCCTGCATATTGTGCGCCGGTCAAGCGGGCGCCGGCGCCTGCAAACAGCACTTTTGGAGTCGCGGGCAATGGCAGGGTTTCCGGAAAAGGCGAAGGTCGTCATCGTCGGGCTGGGCGGTATTGTCGGCGCATCGGTCGCCCATCACCTGATCGAGCGCGGCTGGGACGACATCGTCGGCATCGACAAATCAGGCATCCCGACCGACATCGGTTCGACAGCGCACGCCTCCGACTTCTGCTATACGACCAGCCATGACTTCCTGTCCTGCTGGACGACGCTCTACTCCATCGATTTCTACGAGAAGATGGGCCATTACGCCCGCATCGGCGGTCTCGAAATCGCCCGCGTCGGTGACGACGCCCGCATGGAGGAGATCAAGCGCAAGATCGCCTCGGCAAAGGCTTTCGGCACGCGTGCCCGCCTGATCGATCCTGCCGAGATCAAGCAGAAGTTCCCGCTGATAGAAGAAGAGATGGTGCAGGGCGGCCTCTGGGATCCCGATGCCGGTCTCGTCATCCCGCGCTCGCAAACGGTCGCCGGCAAGCTGGTCGACCAGGCGGAAAGCTCCGGCAAGCTCAAATCCTTCGCCAACACGCCGGCCAGGTCGCTTATCGTCGAGAATGGGCGCATCAAGGGCGTGGTGACCGATCGCGGCACCATCGAAGCCGATTATGTGATTGTTTGCGCGGGTATCTGGGGCCGGTTGATCGCGGAAATGGTGGGCGAGGACCTGCCGGTGATGCCGATCGACCATCCGCTCACCTTCTTCGGGCCCTATACCGAGTTCGCCGGCACCGGCAAGGAGATCGGCTGGCCGCTGCTGCGCGACCAGGGCAACTCGGCTTACATGCGCGACACCGGCGATCCCAAAACCGCCGAGGGCGGGCAGATCGAATGGGGCTATTACGAAGAGACCAATCCGCGCCTTTGCCATCCGCGCGACCTCCTGGAGAAGGATCAGGCGCGGCTTTCGCCCTCGCAGCGCGACCTCGACATGGAGCAGATCCTGGCGCCGCTCGAGCGCGCCATGGAACTGACGCCGATCCTCGGCGAACTCGGCTACAATGAAAGCCATTCCTTTAACGGCCTGCTGCAGGTGACGGCGGATGGCGGCCCATCCATGGGCGAAAGCCAGAAGGTGCGGGGCCTGTGGTATGCAGTCGCCATCTGGGTCAAGGACGGCCCCGGCATGGGCAAGCTTATCGCCGACTGGATGACGGACGGCCGGACGTCGATCGACCACCACGCCATCGACTATTCGCGCTTCTATCCGCACCAGACGCAAGAGCAGTTCATCTGGGACCGCTGCACCGAAACGGCGATGAAGGTCTATAATCCGGCGGTGCACCCGCGCGAACCCTTCTCCAAGGGCCGCAACATCAGGCGCTCGCCATTTTGGGAGCGCGAAAAGGAACTCGGCGGCTACTTCATGGAGCTGGGCGGCTGGGAGCGTGCGCATGGCTATGCCGCCAATGAGCATCTCCTGGAGAAATACGGCAACCGTGTGCCGGTGCGCGAAAACGAGTGGGACAACCGCCATTTTTGGCGCGTCTCCAATGCCGAGCATCTCGCGATGAGCGAGGATTGCGGCATCGTCAACCTATCGCATTTCTCGATGTACGACGTCGAAGGTCCGGACCATGTCGCGCTGCTGGAATGGCTGTGCGCGGCAAAGATCGGCGGCGACAACAACATTGGCAAAGGCATCTACACCCACTTCCTCGACGAGGAAGGCATGGTGCGCGCCGACTTTACGGTCATCCGCATGGCCGACCGCTGCCGGGTGATCGACGGTGCGGATGCCGGCCCGCGCGACTTCCAGTACATGCGGCGCACCGCGCAGGACAAAGGTTTTGACGTCACCATCACCGATGTGACCGAGAACTACGTGACCGTCGGCATCTGGGGTCCGAATGCGCGCTCGACCTTGCAGAAGGTCGTCGAGGACCCGGACGGGCTGACGCCGGAGAACTTTGCCTTTGCGGCGATCAAGCCTGTCAGGATCGCCGGCAAGGACGTGACCGCTTTCCGCATCTCCTATGTCGGCGAGCAGGGCTGGGAACTGCACATGCGATATGAAGACGGGCTGGCCGTATGGGACGCGTTGCGTTCGACCGGCGTGATGGCTTTTGGCGTCGAGACCTATGCCAACAGCCGCCGCATGGAGAAGAGCCTGCGCCTGCAGAACGCGGATCTTTTGACCGAGTACAATCTGCTGGAGGCCGATCTTGCCCGTCCGAAGGTCAAGGAGGCTGACTTCAGCGGCAAGGCAAAGCATCTGGAGTATCGCGCCCGCGCACACCAGCCGGCGATGCTTTGCACGCTCGTCATGACGGACAATGTCGATTCCAGGGGCGTTGCCCGTTATCCCGTCGGCACGATGCCGGTGATGGACCCGGAAACGGGTGAGACGCTGGTCGACGAACTCGGCCGTCGATCCTTCACGACCTCGATCGCCTATGGCCCGACCGTCGGCAAGAACATCGCGCTCGCCTACCTGCCTTGGGGATATTGCCAGGAGGGCCGCAAGCTGAACGTCGAATATTTCGGCGAGACATACCCGGTCGAAGTGGCCGCCGTCGGTTACAGACCGCTCTACGATCCGGAGAACCTCAATCCACGCAGCTGAGCGTTGGTTGATCCTTCCCGCTATGGAAGGTGAGGGCGGGACTCGCAAAAATGTGAACGCAAAGACTTAGCCCAGCGCCGGGCTTTTCGCTTTGTGACACGACGATTCTCGCTTACCTTGCGGCATGTCTGCTTTTCCCCACGCAAGACATCTCCTTTCAGGCGCCGCTGCACTGGCGCTGATGCTGGGGCTGGCGCCGGAATCCCGCGCCGCCGAGCCCGTCGATATCGAACTGGTGCTGGCGGTCGACGTTTCGCTGTCGATGTCGCCGGCCGAACTCGAGATCCAGCGCAAAGGCTATGTCGCGGCGCTGACGCACGACACGGTACTGCAGGCGATAGCCGATGGCGCCTATGGCAAGATTGCCGTCACCTATGTCGAATGGGCCGGCACGACCTGGCAGCACGTCATTGTGCCGTGGACGGTGATCGCCAATCGTGCCGACGCCGAGCGGGTGGTCGAACAACTCGCCGCCCATGCGCCCAACAGCGCACGGCGCACCTCGATTTCCGGTGCCTTGCAATTCGGCAGCGATCTCTTCGCCGAAAGCGGCTTTCAGGGCGTCAAGCGCGTCATCGACATTTCAGGCGATGGTCCCAACAATCAAGGTGCTCCCGTCGACATCATCCGTGACGAGCTGGTCAAGCAAGGCATCACCATCAACGGCCTGCCGCTGATGACCCGGAGCGGCTTCACCAGCGTCTACGACGTCAACTATCTCGACCGCTATTACACCGACTGCGTCATCGGTGGGCCCGGAGCGTTCATGATCCCGGTCAATGAGTGGACGCAGTTTCCCGAAGCGATCCGCCGCAAGCTGGTGCTGGAGCTTGCCGGGCCTGCCTCACCGCAATGGGCGGCGGACCAAGCGGCGCATCCGCCGGTGGTGCTGGCGCAAGACAAGCCGGCCACCGACTGTCAGGTCGGCGAGAAAATGTGGCGCGACCGAAGCTGGATGTTCGACAGCCGCTAGAGCATCGGACGTTCTAGACTTGGCGAGCACTCCTCTCCGGGAGGCAATGGCCTCTACACCATCCAGGTGTTGCCTTTTTTACGCGGCCAGCAACTGCTTGCGATCGACGCGCTCCTGCTGCGGCGAGCGCGCATAGAGCTCGCGGTAGCATTTGGAGAAATGCGAGGCGGAGACGAACCCGCAAGCAACCGCCACTTCGACCACCGGCATCGATGATTGGATCAGCAAGTGCCGGGCCCGGTCGAGGCGGATTTCCAGATAGTAGCGGGCAGGGGATCGTCCCATTTCGGTGCGGAACAGGCGCTCGATCTGGCGGCGCGACAAGTCGACATGATCGGCAATCTCGATCAGCGACAGCGGCTCGGACAGGTTTGCTTCCATCAATTCGATGATGGTCAGCACTTTGGAGTTCTGCACGCCAAGGCGCGCACGCAGCGGCAGGCGCTGGCGATCGGTCGGGCTGCGTACGCGGTCGGTCAAAACCTGCTCGCAGACCCGGTTGACGAGGTTGTCGTCGAAATCGTCGCCGATCAGCTTCAGCATCATGTCGAGCGCCGCGGTGCCGCCGGCGCAGGTGTAGATGTTCTGGTCGATCTCGAAGAGGTCGGCAAAGACATTGGCCTTCGGGAACGCCTCGGAAAAACCCGGCAGGTTCTCCCAATGAATGGCGCAGCGCTTGTTGGACAACAGGCCGGCGGCGGCCAGTATATGTGCGCCAGTGCACAAGCCGCCGATGGCGACGCCGCGGTTGTATTCCTCGCGCAGCCAGGCGAAGGCCGATCTGTTCTGGTAGCGCTCGACATTGATGCCGCTGCAAACGACCGCCATGTTCGGCCGTTCGGGGCCGGACATCTTCTTGCGTTCGTCCTCCAGCGAGGTGTCGACGGCGCATTCGACGCCGTTCGAGGCGCGCACCGGCTTGCCGTCGATGCTGGCGAGCCGCCAACGATAGGCCTCGTAGCCGAGCATCCGGTTGGCCGAGCGCAACGGATCGAGCGCCGTTGCAAAGGCGATCATGGTGAAATCGGGGACCAGGAAGAATACAAACGACCGCCTGATCGGATGATTTACGACGTTCACAGGGTAACCCTCACGCTGCAATGGCGCGAACAGGATGTCGCGATCAGCATAGCGACATCAGGAAAAACCTTTCCTGTCAATTGGCTATGCGGCGGCAGACAGACTTTATTTGCGACATGGGTCGCAAATGGGCAATCGCTATGCGTTGACGGTCCCAACATGCCGCCGGTTTGAGCAAATATGCGGCATGTGGTCGGCACTTACAAAACACGCCGCCTCGGCAGAACCGAAGCGGCGCTGTGATCAACTTCGAAGCAGCAGCAGGTAGCGCCGCTTGCGAGCTTGTCAGATCAGGCGACGAAGCCGAGGCGCGCGGCGGCCACGGCGCCGGTCTGGCCGGGCATGGTGTTGGCAAGGCGCTGGCGCTCGAGCGCGGTCGTCAGGTTCATTTCACGGCGAGAAAAAAGGCGGGCAAAAAGCTTCATCATCATCTCCATTCGGTTGCTCAGACGGGTCGCCTTCGCTTGATGGAGTGGGGCAGCTCGTTGGCTGGCGCTGATATAGGCTTACGTGAGGGGAAACTAAATCGCAAAAGCGAAGCACTTGATATGAAAAGCGACACGGAATGCGACAACTTTGGGCATTCCGCCCAATATTTATGATCACTTACAAGGCGTTAGTTCGAAATGTGAACTGTTATGCAGCCCGTTCATATGCGCTATGCAGCGGCGACATGGCTTCAAAAAACATTTGACTGCAAACAAAAAGGCCTGCCGGGCATGATCTGCGCGACAGGCCGTCAGCTTTGAATACACACGATTTATTTTGCTCCGCCAGCCCAGGATCCAACGCCATAGCGAGTGCCGGTCTTGGTGTCGGCGGCTTCAGGCCAGCCGATATCCTTCTGCAGTTCGATCGGCAGAGAGCGGATGGCGCGTTCAGTCTGGTAGCGGGCGCGAGCCGCGCTGAATTCGGTCGCGATGCGGCCGATGGATGATAGGATGGACATTTTCATTCTCCTTTGCATTGGTCGGGAGCTTGCCGATTGCTCGGCATACGAAGCGCTACTTTGTTTCAGCTTCATTTCGTATCGATTGCAGATCGATGTCGTGGGCGTTCAAGGACGCTTTCGATACATCCGCCTTCGATGGAGTTGACTATCCCATCAAAGTGATGTTCAATCAAACGAAATGGAATGATAGTTTGCATCAGAAAAATTGAAGGCTGCTTCCCATGAACGCCCCACTCAATCATCCGTTGCCGCTGCTTGATCTCGACGTCTTGCGCACCTTCGTGGCAATCGCCGAGACCGGCAGTTTTACAACCGCGGCCAATGCCGTCTTTCGCACGCCGTCGGCCGTCTCCATGCAGATCAAGAAACTTGAGGACATTCTCGGCCGCTCCGTGTTTGCGCGCGACGCGCGCTCGGTGACGCTGACCACGGATGGCGAGATGCTGCTCGGCTACGCCCGCCGGCTGTTGTCGATCAACCGCGAGGTGGTGTCGAAATTCATCATCCCCGACATTGTCGGGGTGGTGCGGCTCGGCTCGCCGGATGATTATGGCGAGCGCGTGCTGCCACATGTCTTGAAGCGTTTTGCGCAGTCGCATCCCTCTATCGCAGTCGATGTCACCATCGACCAGAGCAGTAATCTGCGCCGGCGCATGGACGACCGGGCGCTCGACATCACGCTGCTCACCAATTCCTATAAGACCAGCGCGCTCGGCGCCGAAGTGCTGCTCACCGAACCGATCGTCTGGGCCGGCGCCAAGGGCGGCTGCGCGCATCTGCGCGAACCGCTGCCGGTGTCATTGTGGGAAGAGGGCTGTGCTTGGCGGGCCGGGGCGCTCGAAGCGCTCGGCCGCGAAGGCCGCAACTATCGCGTGGCCTATATGAGCGCGCATACGGCCGGCCAGCGCGCCGCAATCATGTCCGACCTCGCGGTGGCGCCGCTGCCGAAATCGTTCCTCGGCAGCGACATGGTCGAGCTTTGCCCGAAGGACGGCATGCCCGATATCGGCACCTACAATCTGGCCATGGTCGTGGCGCCGGACGCCAGCGCGCCGGTGAAGGCGGTCGCCGACCATATCCGCGCGACCTTCGAAGTGTTCAGGGAAACCGGGAAATTTTGATTCAGGATCGCAACGGCGTAGCCAGGTTGTGAGCGGTGACGCTGCGATCTGTCCTTTGCAGCGCCAATTCGCCGGCTTTGGCGTGATAGCTTTCGGTGTCGCTGGTTAAAAACCTCACGATGCTGTCCCGCGCGCGCCGAGCTTCTGGCATGTCGATCAGCGGCCAGACGTGGAACATGCCTGGCTCGTGCACGACCTCTATCTCCACACCGGCGGCACGCGCCTTTTTCGCGAAGATCAGATTGTCGGGGGTCAGCATGTCGCGCGAACCGGTCAGAAGCAGCGTTTTCGGCAACACAGAGAGGTCACCGTAAAGCGGACTGATGCGCCAGTCGCTGGGATCTATGCCGGCACTGTAGAGCCGGACCGCCTCCAGCCCGCCAGGAATTCCCAACCAGGGGTCGTAGCGTTCTGCCTCGAACACTTCGGGGTTGGCGAGCGACACGTCGAGGCCGGGCGAAATCAGCACATGCCGCGACGGCAAGGGCAGGAAGGCTTCCGCGGCCATCATGGTCAGCACCACGGCCATGTTGCCGCCGGCGGAATCGCCCATGAAGACGATGTCCTGCGCTTCCGTTTCGTCGAGCATCTGACGGTAGACCTTGCCGACCATGCCGAACATGGCGTGGAAATCGTGTTCGGGAGCAATGGGATAGATCGGCACCGTGATGCCGAAACCCAGCCGGTCGGCCATGTCGGCGATCAATCCCCAGTGATAGGACGTGATTTGAAAGACATAGGCGCCGCCATGCAGGTAGAGGATCCGCTTTCGCTCACCGGCCTTGGGAGCGATCTCGTAGACGGGAAAGCCGTCCACGCTGCGCGTCGCGATCTCGAAACGCGACCGCAGCGATGCGGGCGGCTGATGGTTCTCCGTCTTGCGCGCATAGGCAATCCAGCGCTGCAGGTTTTCCGGGCTGGAGAAGGCTTTCTTGCGGCTATACCTGAGCACGAAGGAAACGACGTGGCTTTTGATACTTGGCATCGGACACACGGATTTCGGCTGAGCCGACTAAGAGAACCCCTCGCTATCGAAGATCGTGCCTTCGCCCAGAATGTCAAGATTTGCGCGGTCTCAACACGGCGGTTTGATGTGGCTGGCTATCAAGGCCAGCCTCTGGGCGTGGCTCGCCGTAACGCTCGCGCCGGGGCAGCAGTGCGGTGCGCAGCCGACGGTCGCTTGCTGCCGGAGCCGCATGACGGCTCCGGCGCTTGGCCAGCAGCTTGCATTTGTCGGCCAGGTCATCAGCGCGCCGAACCCAGAAGCAGGGC
>NZ_RZSU01000131.1:0-15973 GCF_003997585.1 Mesorhizobium sp. M5C.F.Cr.IN.023.01.1.1
GGGATGACGCCACGCTGACGGCCTACCTTCGCGACCCGAAGGCTATGATCAAAGGTACGAAGATGGCGTTTCCCGGCCTCAAGAAGGATGAGGACCTCGCCAACGTCATCGCCTATCTGAAACAATTTTCCAAATGACCCGGTTCTTCCGCCAGGAAGTAACCCGGTTCTTCCGCCAGGAAGTAACCCGGTTCTTCCGCCGGCCGATGGCGCGGCCAGATTGCCTGTCCCCATCGGTGGTCGCCTGAAATGTCGGCGCGGGAAAGAGGCCTCAAGGATACCGGTATCCAGATATCTGAAGCAACGGTCAGTGATTTCTTCGCGCTTCTGAAACCACGCGTCATGGCGCTTGCTGTTTTTACCGCCTTCGTCGGCCTGTTGGTGGCGCCTGGGGCGATGAATCCGGTCATCGCCGTGATTGCAATTGGCGCAATTGCGGTTGGAGCGGGAGCGGCCGGGGCACTCAACATGTGGTACGATGCCGATATTGATGCGCTGATGTCGCGCACATCAAAGCGGCCGGTCCCGTCAGGCCGGGTCATGCCAGGCGAAGCTCTCGGCTTCGGTCTGGTGCTTTCCGTACTTTCGGTCATGACGCTCGGCGTGCTGGTGGGGTGGCTTGCCGCATCGCTGCTGGCCTTCACCATCTTCTTCTACGTCGTCATCTACACGATGTGGCTGAAACGCTCGACGCCGCAGAATATTGTCATAGGCGGCGCCGCGGGTGCCCTTCCTCCGGTGATCGGGTGGGCGGCGGCCACCGGCGCCGTCGGGGCTGAAAGTCTCATCCTGTTTCTGATCATTTTCCTCTGGACGCCGCCGCATTTCTGGGCGCTAGCGCTGTTCAAGATCGGCGACTATGCTGCCGCCGGCATTCCCATGATGCCGAACGTGGCCGGTCAGGCTTCGACCAGAAAACAAATCTTCGTCTATTCACTGATCCTGGCACCAATCGGCGTGCTCCCTTGGGCTTTTGGATTCGCGAGCGGATTGTACGGGCTCGTTTCGGCCGCATTGGGCGCGGGTTTCATCTGGCATGCCTGGAAGCTTCTGATCGAAAGGTGTATTGAAGGGTGGGAGATGAAACGCGCAAAGGCGCTGTTTGCCTATTCGATTTTCTATCTTTTCGCGATCTTTGCCGTGCTGCTTGCCGATACCATTGCCATGCGTATCCTCACGTCAGCCGGAAATTGACGGCGTGACCTGCCTCGTGGCTGCATCGAATCCTGATGTTTTCGGATTGCCTGCCGGATTGAGACGGCCAATCGGCGATTGCTGAACGAGGTCCGCCCCGAACCTGCTCAAACCTCACGTTGGCACTGCGCAGAACCCCAGCAACAGCAGTATAACTACGCCAAGGCCGAGCATGAGAACGGTCTTTCCATCCATGACCTTCACCCTTCAACCCGGCTTGGAGAATATCGAAGAAAGGCCGTTAGAGCTAGCCGGATCACCGGAGCCGTCCCCTCAGACAAAGGGCGGCGACAAATCCCATGCAAGAGCGTATGTTGACCATGGTGCAGGTCGCGGTTTTGCGTGGCCAGTTACGCTGAACGGCAGCACCGTGGAATCGCGACCTTACCGGACCTGGTCTGGAGGAATGGTCATGGCAAGTTTTCACGTGATTGCAGGCGCCAGCGAGACGCTGGAGCACACCAGAATACGAAAGATCGGCGTTTCCGACCTTTTCGACGCGCTCAAGCGAGGGGTCGACGATTTTATGGTCAAACCGTCGCATATCGTTTTCCTCTGCCTGATCTATCCGCTTGTCGGCGTCGTGCTCGCTGTATGGACGTCGGGCAACAATGCGCTGCCGCTATTGTTTCCCCTGGTGTCAGGTTTTGCGCTGATCGGTCCGTTCGCGGCGATCGGCCTGTATGAGATCAGCCGCAGGCGGGAAGCCGGACTCGACGCCTCCTGGGGCCACGCTTTCGAGGTCAGGAATTCTCCGGCGCTGCCGGCCATCGCGGCGGTCGGGATAATGCTGCTTGCGATCTTCATCGCCTGGCTTTTGACCGCGCAAATATTTTACGAGCAGGTGTTCGGCCCGGCCCCGCCGGAATCGCTCTCCAGCTTCATCAGTGAAATATTCGCCACCGGACGCGGCTGGACGCTGATTATCCTGGGCCACGCCATCGGCTTCGTCTTCGCCGCGGTCGTATTGTGCACCACGGTCGTCGCGTTCCCGTTGTTGCTCGACCGCGACGTCGGCGCCTATGAAGCCATCCACACCTCGGTGCGCGTTGTCCTGGCGAACCCGATTGTGATGGCAGTGTGGGGCCTGATCGTCGCCGTCGCCCTGATCATAGGCTCGCTGCCGGTGTTTGCCGGGTTGGCGGTCGTGCTGCCGATCCTCGGTCACGCCACCTGGCACGTCTATCGCAAAGTAGTGGAATCGCCGACTTCCACCAAACCGGCGAGCTGAAAAATCCCGCCTTGCCGCACCGGCGAGCGCGCCCGGTACGGCAAGGCCTGAGCCTTCAATAAGCCGGGTAGCTAAAGCGGGCTTGCTGTGCGTCGCTGGTCAGGTTGCGGAAATCCTTGCCGCTGACATGCACAAGCGTCCTGTGGTCACCGCCCTCGAAATAGATGTCGGCGGCATTGCCGAGGCTTTCATCGAGAATCACCGGCACATCGTAGGCCGCGCCGATCGGCGGGATGGCGCCGGTGTCGCAATCCTCGAAGAGCGAAACCACCTCGTCTTCGGAGGCGAGTCCGATTCGCTGGTCCATGACGTCCTGCAACGTGCCGAGCTCGATCCTGTGCGTGCTGGGCACCACGGCCAGCGCATAGCCACCGTCGTGGTGAACGACCACCGATTTGGCCATTATGCTGCCGGGCACATGCGCCGCTATGGCGGACTGCCTGCTTGTCGAGGTGCGGTGGTGCTCGACGGTGTCGTAAGAAATTCCTTTCTCGTCGATAAAGTCCTTCAGTCTGTTTGCGATCGTCATCTTGAGCCTCCCTCGCTGGAGTTCGCGACGCATGTGGAAACGAGGACAATCATTCTGCTTCTGTCGTTTCCCCTACCAACAAAAATGGGCCAGCTGTCGATTGTTTCAAGGCGCACAGGAGCGGCCCCAAAATAGCGCTTCCTGCTCTTGACGGGCGACGCCGTCGACAAACCCTGTACGTGGATTGCGCGTCAGGGCTCGGACCCAAAAAACACGGTCCGGGTGAGAAGCGTGTAATCCGATTCGAAGACCATCATCGCCACGAACACCAGCACCAATATCGGCGGCAATATGATCGCATATGTCAGCGCCAGCCGTTCCCAGGCCATGTGCATGAAGACCGCGACGATCAGCCCGGCCTTGAGCATCATGAAGATCAGGATCAGCGACCATCTGAGATAGCCCTGGAGGCCGACATAATCGACCAGATAGGAGCAGGCGCTGAGGATGAACAGCCATGCCCAGACCACCAGATAGAGCTTGATCGGGTGCTCCTGATGAACTTCCGCGGGGGCGGTGCCGGTTGCCGCCGGATCATGCGCTTGAGCTCCGTGAAGCGTGTGTTGCGCCAGGCCGTTTGCGGTTACCTCAGCCATATCTGCCTCTCAAAGATGCTGCTTCTCACCAAAGATAGAAGAATGCGAAAATGAATACCCAGACCAGGTCGACGAAATGCCAGTAGAGCCCCATGATCTCGACGTGCTCGTAGTGGCCCTTGCGGCTGGTGAAGAAACCAGGCCGTCCCGTGTCGTAATCGCCGCGCCAGACCTTTCGCGCCACGATGATCAGGAAGATCACCCCGAACGTCACATGGGTGCCGTGAAAGCCGGTGATCATGAAGAAGGATGATCCGAACTGCGCCGCACCCCACGGATTGCCCCAGGGCCGTACCCCTTCGGTGATCAGTTTGGTCCATTCGAAGGCCTGCATCCCGACGAAGGTCGCGCCGAGTGCTGCGGTCAAAAGCATGAGGATCGCAGTCTTGCGGCGGTCGTGGCGATAGCCGAAATTCACCGCCATGGCCATCGTTCCGCTGCTCGAGATCAGCACGAAGGTCATGATGGCGATAAGGATCAGTGGAATATTCGAGCCGCCAATGTGAAGGGCAAAGACCTCGCTCGGATTGGGCCACGGCACTCGGGTAGACATGCGCGCGGTCATGTAGGAGAGCAGGAAGCAGCCGAAGACGAAGGTGTCGCTGAGCAGGAAGATCCACATCATGGCCTTGCCCCAGGACACGTTTTTGAACGCGCGCTGATCCGAAGACCAGTCGGCGGCGACGCCTTGCAAGCCCGCCGGCCGCGGCTGTGCTTGGCCAGTATGCGTCAGTGTCGTGTCTGCCATCCGTCCGGCCCTCCTAGGTCAGCAACTGTCGGCAAATCTCGATGAAAGTCGCGGCCCAGCCGGCCAGAAGCGCGAAAATAGCGAGCCAGACGAAAAGCAGGAAATCCCAGTACATGGCGCACAATTCGACGCTGAGGCGAAGCCGCTCCGGCCGTGCTCCGTTCCAGGCGCCGGCAGTTGTTCTGCTCAGACCCACCAGCCCTCCCAGTAAGTGCAGGCCATGCATCCCGGTTATCAGGTAGAAAAAACTGTTGGCCGGATTGGCGGTCAGCAAGTAGCCGTCGGCGGTCAGTTCCCGCCATGCCACAAGCTGTCCGATCAGGAAGGCAAGCGCGGTGAGCCCGGCCGTGACCAGGCCGAGCCTGACCGTGTCGATTTGGCCCCGGCGCGCAGCGACCGAGGCGCATCGCAGCGCGATGCTGCTCAGGACCAGCACGCCGGTGTTGAACCAGAGCACGCGCGGCAGCGGCAGCGCCTGCCAGTCCGACAGCGCCATGCGCATGAAATAGGCGCTGGTGAAGAGTGCAAACAGGCAGCCGACGACGGCGAGGAAGACGCCGAGGCCGATCTTGGCGGTCGGCAGCGCTGATCCTTCCCGGCCGATGACATCACCGATCATACCTTGCTCGAGCCATGGCTTGGCCATCAGCCGCTGGTGGGAAAGCCACCATCCGGCAAAGCCGGCGATCACGAGGAGGAAGACCAGAATGACGCTCATGCCGGCTCCCTGGAGGATCCGAAGGAGCCCGGCATATTTTGCGGGATAAAATCCTCCTTGGCGCCCGGCACGCTGTAGTCATAGGCCCAGCGATAGACGATCGGCAGTTCCTTGCCGAAATTGCCATGGGCGGGCGGTGTTTCGGGCGTCTGCCATTCGAGTGTCGTGGCGCGCCACGGATTGCCGCCGGCCTCCCGGCCGTGGCGGATGCTCCAGATCAGATTGAACAGGAACACGACCTGGGCAAAGCCGACGAGGAACGCCATGATGCTGATGAACGCGTTCAGATCGTGGGCTGACTCGGTCATCACCGCCGTGTTGGTCAGTTCGTGGTAGCGGCGCGGCACGCCCATCAGGCCGATGTAGTGCATGGGAAAGAAAATCAGATAGGCACCGAGGAAGGTGACCCAGAAATGGAACTGGCCCATGGCCTCGTTCAGCATCCGGCCAGTGACCTTCGGGTACCAGTGATAGATCGCTCCGAAGATCACCAGGATCGGGGCAACGCCCATGACCATGTGAAAATGGGCAACGACGAACATCGTGTCCGATAGCGGAACGTCGACGACGACGTTGCCGAGAAACAGTCCGGTCAGCCCGCCATTGACGAAGGTGACGATGAAGGCCAGGGCAAAAAGCATCGGCACGGTGAGGTGGATGTCGCCGCGCCACAGCGTCAGCACCCAATTGTAGACCTTGATCGCGGTCGGGACGGCAATGATCAATGTCGTGGTGGCGAAGAAGAAGCCGAAATAGGGATGCATGCCGCTGACATACATGTGGTGCGCCCAGACCACGAAGCTCAGCGCGCCGATGCCGACGATGGCCCAGACCATCATCCGGTAGCCGAAGATGTTCTTGCGCGCATGGGTGCTGATCAGGTCGGATACGATGCCGAAGGCCGGCAGCGCCACGATGTAGACCTCGGGGTGGCCGAAGAACCAGAACAGATGCTGGAACAGGATCGGGCTGCCGCCGCCGTGCTGCAATTGTTCACCCATCTCGACGATCGCCGGCATGAAGAAGCTGGTGCCGAGCGCACGGTCGAACAGCATCATCACGCAGGCGACAAACAGCGCCGGGAAGGCGAGCAGCGCCATGACGGTCGCGGTGAAGATACCCCAGACGGTCAGCGGCAGGCGCATCAGCGTCATGCCGCGTGTGCGGGCCTGCAGCACCGTCACGACATAGTTCAAGCCGCCCATCGTGAAGCCGATGATGAACAGGATCAGCGAGACGAGCATCAGGATGATGCCCCAGTCCTGGCCGCCTGGTGTGCCGGTCATGATCGCCTGCGGCGGGTAGAGCGTCCAGCCGGCACCCGTCGGTCCGCCGGGCGCAAAGAAGCTCGACACCAAAACGAGTACGGCAAGCAGGTAAATCCAGTAGCTCAGCATGTTGACATAGGGAAAGAC
Source organism: Mesorhizobium sp. M5C.F.Cr.IN.023.01.1.1 (assembly GCF_003997585.1). Lineage (NCBI taxonomy): Bacteria > Pseudomonadati > Pseudomonadota > Alphaproteobacteria > Hyphomicrobiales > Phyllobacteriaceae > Mesorhizobium > Mesorhizobium sp. M5C.F.Cr.IN.023.01.1.1. Next base: position 6,431 of record NZ_RZSU01000131.1, read on the forward strand.
CATGTCGCGTGCGCCGACCATCAGTGGGATCAGGTAGTTGCCGAAGCCACCCAGGAAGAGTGCCGTGAGCAGGTAGATCACCATGATCATGCCGTGCATGGTGATGAACTGGTAGTAGGCTTCCGGGGTGATGAAGTCGAACGTGCCGGGGAAGCCGAGCTGCAGCCGCATCATCCAGGACAGCACCAGCGCCACCATGCCGATTGCCGTGGCCGTCGCCGAATACTGAATGGCGATGACCTTGGCGTCCTGCGAGAAGACGTATTTGGTCCACCAGCTGTGCGGATGGTAGAGTTCCATCTCCGCGACTTCGGCCGGCGGTACCGCATCTGCAGGTGTGATATCGACCATAAGAACACTCCGTGCCCTTTTCGGCAGACTCGACAGTTTCGAGCCCTGCCGCAATTTTCAACCCACGTCGCCGTCTTTCCCGGCGTCTACTCTGCCGAGCCCACCTGCTGGGGGGCCGACAATTGCGCGAAAGTCTGCTGTTCGCCGAGCCACGCCAGATAATCTTCCTGCGTGTCGACCATGACCACGCCATTCATCAGCGGGTGCCCCTGGCCGCAAAGTTCGGCGCACAGGACCTGGAAGGTTCCGGTCTTGGTCGGGGTGAACCAGAAATAGGTGACCGAGCCCGGGATCATGTCCATCTTGGCGCGAAATTCAGGGACATAGAAATCATGCAGCACGTCGATCGAGCGGAGCAGCATCTTGACCGGCTTGCCGACCGGCAGATGCAGATCGGCGGCTTCGACGACGACATCGTCCTGACCGTTGGCATCACTGGCGTTCACGCCCAAGGGATTTTCAGGGCTGACGTTGCGGGTGTCGGATGTGCCGAGCTTGCCGTCCTTGCCGGGCAGGCGGAAACTCCATTGCCATTGCTGGCCGACGACTTCGACCACTGTTGCGTCGCTTGGGACGCTGACGAACTGGTTCCAGACGAACAGGCCGGGAACCAGCATGGCCGTGACCCCGATTGCGGTGACGATCGTCAGCCACCATTCGAGCCGCTTGTTCTCGGGTTCGTATGCCGCCTGGTTCCCTTCCCGATGACGGAAGCGGAAGACGCAATAGGCCATGAATAGGACGACGGCGGCGAAGACGACGCCGGTGATCCAGAAGGTGATGATGATGGTGTTGTCGATATAGTCCCAGTTAGAGGCAATCGGCGTCCACCACCATGGGCTCAGGAAGTGAAACAACACTGAGCCCACAACTACCAAAACGAGTACAAGCGCGATGGCCATATCCCGTTTCCTCCCGGCATTCCAAGGGCGCGAAGCCGCCCCGGAAAATGCCAAATGCATCATAGCTCGATTTCCCGTCGAAATTCTAGTGCGGTCTTCCGGTCAGCCGAAAACGCAATGGCGATGACGCGGAAGAACCCAAGAAGAAGAAGGCTGCAGCGAAGAAAAAGCTGCCAAGGGCGCCGAACAACACGGCATTGCGCCGAATTATGAAAGACCGCCCTCAATGCATCCTTTTTCATAGTCGCCTTAAAGCGACGTGCGTCCACTTGGACGCAGAAACTCTGAACGAATTTTCACTATCTACGCATCGTGCGTCCGAGAATCGAACCCGATTCTCGGGCCGATGCGATAAGCGACAGATTCGCGCCCAAGCAGCGGTTGGCGGCTGGCGATACGATGTTTTGATCATTATCTGTGCCGAGTTGCAAAGTGAAGGGTCGTTGGAGGGATCGTTGAGACTATTCGTCGGCATCGGAGGCGCGGTCGCCACAGCGTTCCTCTTCGCCTCGGTCTGCGGTATCGCCCGGGCCGACAGCGTCCTTGACAATTGGCGGTTCGACACCGGCAGCGATGGCCTGGTCACGGCTTCGCTCCATGCTACCAACAAGCTCATCACAGGCGGGGGCGCCTTAAGCTACAGCCCGATCCTCACCATTGCCTGTCGGGCGAATGGCGAACCGCGCTGGAGCGAATGGCTGCAGTTGAACGATGCCGTCTCCGCCAGCCGGACCATCACCGTGTCGGTGACCGTCGACAAGGCCAGCAAGGTCAACGAAAGCTGGTCGGTCGGCCCGCGGGGGAGGAGGCTGGTTCGGGATGGTGCCGACGGGATCAGGCGATTGGTTTCCGCAGACCGGCTCCAGCTGTCCTGGCGGTTCGGGCTGCTGTCGGGGCGAGGCGAGGCCGATTTCGACCTTGCCGGGTTCAGCGAGGCGGTCGGCCAGATCGCCGGCACCTGCAACACCGAGTTGCCGTGATCGGATCAGCAACGCTCGCCTCAACCACTAAGAAATCCAGTGAGTTATTCCGGCGCAAACGTCTCGAACGCACCCGCGCAGCCAGCGGTGCGCCTGATCGGCATCGAGCCGCGGGTGCCACAAAAGTGAAACCGTGATTTCCGGCAGGGGAACCGGCAGAGGGAAACAGTACATGCCGTCGCGCAGGTTCCCCGTATATCGTTCGGGAACGCTGGCGATCAGGTCCGAGGCGCGCGCCAGAGCCAGAGCTTCCGAAAAACCGCCGACGACCGTCACGATCTCTCGTTTCAACCCTAGTGGCTCAAAGGCATCGTCGATCTGCCCCCTGTCGAGCCCGCGACGGGAGATGAGGATGTGCCGGCCTGCTGCGTAACGGGCAGGGGTGATCGTCAGCTTGCACAATGGATGCCCCATGCGGACGACACCGACGAAACGATCACGGAACAGCGCTTGCGCGCGCACCTCAGGTCCCGTGGTCTTTCCGACGACGCCCGTTTCAAGATCTACGCTGCCGTCGCGCAGGGGCGTATTGTCCTTGTCCGGCTTCAGGACAAACCGCAGCCGCACGCCCGGTGCCTGTTGGCCGACGCGCGCAATGAGATCCGGTCCGAAATTCTCAACGAAGCCGTCCTGGTTTCTGAGCGTGAAGGTCCGCACAAGCCGTTTCAGGTCGAGCGTTTCAACAGGACGCAGAACGGCTTCGGCGTCCTGCACAAGCTGACCGACGCGCTCGCGGAGCTCGAGGGCTCGGGGTGTGGGAACGAGACCGCGTCCAGCCCTGACCAGCAGCGGATCGCCCGTCGTCTCACGCAATCGCGCCAGCGCCCGGCTCATCGCCGACGGGCTCAGCCGCAGCCTTCTGGCGGCGCGTGCCACACTGCCTTCCGTCAGCAGCACATCAAGGGTGACAAGCAGATTGAGATCGGGATGCGACATCAACGGATCGTACCATGGTCGGGCCGCCCTGACATAGCGTCAAACGCAATGATCAAGTGCAAATGACGCGCCTTACGCCACATCAAGCAAGGGGCTACCTGTCTGTCAGCTCCGTTTCAGGAGCCGCCAGAAAACGGAGTTCACGTTGAAGCCAATCGACGCCGAAAATATGGAACGGGCACCCTCAGTTCGGTGGGCGCTCGCCAGCCTTTCGCTGTCGATGTTGCTGTCCTCACTTGGCATCAGCATCGCCAATGTTGCCTTGCCGACCTTGGCGCAGGCGTTCAACGCCTCATTCCAGGAAGTCCAGTGGATCGTGCTGGCTTATCTCCTCGCCATCACCACCCTGATCGTCAGCGTCGGACGGCTTGGTGACGTCACCAGCCGCCGGCGCCTGCTGCTGGCCGGACTGTTCCTGTTCACGACGGCTTCGGTCCTTTGTGGTGTCGCGCCGACGCTCTGGCTGCTGATTGCCGCCCGGGCGGTGCAGGGCTTGGGGGCGGCAATCATGATGGCCCTCACCATGGCTTTCGTCGGTGATACCGTTCCGAAGGCAAGGACCGGCAGCGCTATGGGGCTGCTCGGAACGATGTCGGCGATCGGCACCGCTCTCGGTCCGTCGCTCGGCGGTCTTCTGATTGCCGGAGCGGGTTGGCGGGCGATCTTCCTCGTCAACGTGCCGCTGGGTTTGCTGGGCCTTGTTCTCGCCTATCGCTACCTGCCGGCTGATCGGCGGGGGCCGAAGACGGATCGGACCGGCTTCGACGTTGTGGGCACGCTGCTGCTTGCCTTGGCGCTTGGCGCCTATGCGCTCGCGATGACGATCGGGCGTGGCGGTTTTGGTTCGCTCAATATGGCTCTGTTGGTGGCAGCCGTTTTCGGAGCCGGCTTCTTTGTGCTTGTGCAGGCAAGAGTGGCGTCGCCATTGATCCGACTGGCCGCTTTCCGCAATGCGACGCTGAGTACGAGCCTCGCCACGAGCGCACTCGTTGCGACGGTGATGATGGCGACACTGGTGGTCGGGCCGTTCTATCTGTCTCGTGCGCTCGGGCTCGACGCGGCTCTCGTTGGCGTTGTCATGTCGGTCGGTCCGCTTGTCGCCGCACTGACCGGTGTGCCAGCTGGTCGCATAGCCGACCGTTTTGGCGCTGGGCGCATGACCACCATTGGGCTCATCGCGATAGCCGCCGGTTGCTTCATTCTATCCGTGATGCCGGCAATATCAGGCATCCCCGGCTACGTCGCCCCAATCGCAGTCATCACATCGGGCTATGCGCTGTTCCAAACAGCCAACAACACCGCCGTGATGTCGGATATCCGCCCGGACCAGCGGGGCGTCGTTTCCGGCTTGCTCAATTTGTCGCGCAATCTCGGGCTCATCACCGGCGCATCCGTTATGGGTGCTGTGTTCGCGTTCGCCTCAGAGGCGATCGACATCACAACGGCGCGCCCCGAGGCCGTTGCCGCCGGTATGCGGATCACGTTTGCGGTCGCGGCTATACTGATCGTCGTCGCGCTCGCCATCGCGGTTGGAAGCCGCGCTCTCACGGCACGTCCTTCGCTGTCTGGCGTGTCATGACACGAGACGGGACGCTTTCGGCGAAAAGCCGACGTATCTTCAAGCAGGGCGTCAGATCAGCAGCAGGCCCTTCATGCTGGCATGCCCCTTCTTGCCGATGATGATGTGATCATGGACGGCAATGCCGAGCGGTTTGGCCGTCTCGATGACCAGCTTGGTCATCTCGATGTCGGCGCGCGACGGCGTCGGATCGCCTGACGGATGGTTATGCGCCAGTATGATCGCCGTGGCGGAGAGTTCGAGCGCGCGCTTGACCACTTCGCGCGGATAGACAGGCGTGTGGTCGACGGTACCGACCTGCTGCACCTCGTCGGCGATCAGCGCGTTCTTCTTGTCGAGAAACAGGATACGGAACTGCTCGCGCTCCTCGAAGGCCATTACCGACCGGCAGTATCCGAGAACCTGCGTCCAGGACGACAAGACCTCGCGGCCTTTGATCTCGCTACGTGCCGCGCGTTGGGCGGCCGCGGCAACGATCTTCAGATCGAGCGCCACCGCCGGGCCGATGCCCCTGACCTCCTCAAGTCGCGCGACAGGCGCGCCAAGCACCTCGGCAAGCGTGCCGAAACGCGCCAGCAGCGCCTTGGCGACGGGCTTGGTGTCGGCGCGGGGGATCAGGCGGAAGAGCAAGAGCTCCAGCAATTCGTAGTCGGGGAGGGCGTCGGAACCCGCGGCCGCGAACCGTTGGCGCAAGCGGTCGCGATGACCGAGATAATGCGGCTTTTCTTCGGTCGCCTTGGTTTTTGCTGGAGGCTGGATCTGATTTTCGGAGAAGAAACTCCGCTCGTCGTCGCTCTTTGTCCCCATAGACCGCCTGCATCCCCTTGACCGGAAAGGTCCGGCGCCGGGAGAAACACTAGGCCGGCAGGCCGGGGCGGTCGAGGTTTTTCGGCGACAGCGTGAAAATCTCGCATCCGGTCTCGGTGACGCCGATCGTGTGCTCATATTGCGCCGACAGCGAGCGGTCGCGCGTCACCGCTGTCCAGCCGTCCGACAGCACTTTTACGTGCGGCCGGCCGAGATTGATCATCGGTTCGACGGTAAAGATCATGCCCGGCCGCATCTCGACGCCCTCGCTGGCGCTGCCATAGTGCAGGATGTTCGGCGCATCGTGAAAGAGCTGGCCGACGCCGTGGCCGCAGAAATCGCGCACCACCGAGCAGCGCTCGCCTTCGGCATAGGTCTGGATGGCGGCGCCGATGGCGCCGGTGCGGGCGCCGGGCCTGATCGCGGCGATGCCGCGCATCAGGCATTCATGCGTGACCTCGAGCAGGCGCTCGGCGGCGCGCTTGATCGTGCCAACCGGATACATGCGCGAGGAATCGCCATGCCAGCCATCGAGGATGTAGGTGACGTCGATGTTGACGATGTCGCCGTCCTTCAACGGCTTGTTGTCGGGAATGCCGTGGCAGACGACGTGGTTGATCGAGGTGCAGGATGACTTCGTGTAGCCGCGATAGTTGAGCGTCGCCGGCAATGCGCCGTGATCCATGCCGAATTCGAAGACGAAGCGGTCGATGGTTTCAGTGGTAACGCCCGGCGCGACGATCGACACCAGTTCGTCGAGGCAGCGTGCGGTGAGGTCGCATGCCTTGCGCATGCCGGCAAAGCCCTCTTCGCCGTAGAGGCGGATCTGGCCGGTGTTTCTGAGTGGTGCCGCGGCGGCGTCGAGATAGGTGACCATTGTGTCCGTCTTGCCGGAAGAAAGGGCTTCTGATGAGCCCGCGCGAAAAGTCTCTCAGATTTGGCACCGGACGGCGCCAGGTTCAAGGACGAACTGCCGGCGATGGGCTCAAGCCGCCGATATTCATGTCTTGCGGCTTCATCCTGTGCCTGTCCAGCCTGTGCCGGGGTGTTCGTCCGCACTGACGACATATTTCTGAGCAACAAGTGGGGAACGCGTTTTGGAGAGACACGAATGGACAGATTGCAATTCGAGGTGCCGGTGCGCATCACGACAGCGCCTGGCCTGCCGGTCGAGGAAATCTACAGCGTCGAACAGGCGCTGGATTTCCTGCAAGGCTGGCCGGTTCGCCGGCAGGGCCCGGTCTATCAGGCCGCGTTCAATGCCTGCTTTGGCGCCACGGTCGACCTAGTCGAGACCGAGGATGCTTGCCGGGCGTTCATGGCGTTCTGCCGGGTAAGCCGCCTCCTGGCCAGGGACATGCTGGTTCCGCGCAAGCGCGGAGGCGAGGCAAGGGTGCTGAGGGCTTAGCGGCCGAGCCGGGCAGTCCCCAGCGAACTGCTTAATGCATCCCACACTTCCATGCGTTCGACGAGCGGCAAATCTGCCCCAGAGCGGCATCATGCCCTTCGGTGGTGCTGTGCCAGCCAGTCACGAATCGGTTATGGCTCCGGCATGCAGGAAACGTCTCTCTACATCCCGGTGAAGCGGTTTCTTGAGAGCCTGGAATTCACCGTCAAAGGCGAAGTCGACGGCTGCGATGTCGTGGGACTGCGTGACGGCGAGCCGCCTGTGGTCGTTATCTGCGAATTGAAATTGCAGTTCAACCTCGAACTCATACTTCAAGGTGTCGATCGTGCTGCGTCATGCGATGAGGTCTGGCTCGCGGCGCGGATGTCGGCCCGCGGCAAAGGCCGCGAGCATGATCGACGGTTCCGCGCACTCTGCCGGCGGCTCGGGTTCGGGCTTCTGGGGGTTGGTTGCGCCGGCAACGTCGAATTGCTGCTCAGCCCGGCCGCCTTGCCGCCCCGGCGAGACCCGAGACGAAGATCGCGCCTCGTGGACGAGCATCGTCGCCGGCGCGGCGACCCTGTAGTCGGCGGCGGCTCGCGTACGCCGATAATGACCGCTTACCGGCAGGATGCGTTGGCCTGCGCCGCTGCGATGGTCGACGGCCCGAAGCGCCCGCGCGACTTGAAAACCATTTCACCACGCGCCGCCAAGATCCTGCTTCACAATGTCTATGGCTGGTTCGCCAGGGCCGAGCGCGGCGTCTATGCTCTGACGGACGTTGGCCGCGCTGCGTTACAGCGCTGGCCCCAACCGGCTTCATAGCGAGGCGGCGCCGAGTTTGTTTGAGCAGCTTGCCGCGGGCAGGGGAGACAACGAACCTCTCCCGACTTGGCAACGATCAGAGTCGGCGCGGGCTGTATCGGTTGTCGCTGGCCGTGGAAAGCATTATTGCACCAGGCGAAACGTGACAGCCTCTTCCGAGTTGCTCATCTGCCTTGTGCACACACCCGTCGATGCCGCCAAATACGACAAGATGAGTTGCGTCGAACTCAAACGCGGTAATGGGCACCGTCGCTGGCGAGATATCGCAAACTGAGATCGCCCGCGGCAAGATTGTTCAAACAAATAGTCCAAACTGGCTATGAGGCGGCCAGCGCGTCGCCTCCATTGTCACTGCCACGCCAGAGCGCAAAAATCGAGCAAATGCGGCGGCAGGAGACAGTGAAGGCAGCAGCCAGAAACAACAAATGTTGATATTTGCGTTACCAAGCGCGTCGAACGGATCGGCACGCCTAGGAACAAAAAAAGAATATTCCGGTAGTTCATCAAGACTGTCTACGGATTGTTTTTCACGAATTCGACCTTGGCAGGAGCGCGCACTTTGTGCGGTGAAGTCCGGCCTGCGGCACTCGATGCAATACCAAAAATCTCAAAAATTCTATCAGAGGGGTGTGGGTATGTGATTTGGCGCTAATATACGCCGTCGAGTAGGCAGGCACCGCGGGGCGCTAAGAAAAAAAGGATTATCAATGGCACTTCATTTCGCAGCAGGTGGGTCCGCCACAGAAGTCGCAAGCGCCGGTTTCAATCTGGTCGACGTTCAAACCGTCGAGCAGGTCAACGAGCTGCCGGATGGCATGAAGGCTATGGTCTGGCTCAACGAGGGCGAGGGCGTGACCCAGTCCTTTATCGACAAAGTCACCCCCTTCCTTGGCAATCCCAAGGTGTACGGGTTTTTTCTCGTCGACGAGCCGGATCCCACCGGCCAATACCACACAAAGGTAGACGCTGAGGATCTGAAAGCCGAATCCGACTGGATCCACGCTCGCATGCCAGACGCCAAGACCTTCATCACCGCGATGGACATGGGGTCTGCCGAAAACCCGGATTTTTCCAACACCTACAACTATGACAACACGCATATCGATCTGTTTGGCATAAGCGCTTATCCGGTGCGCACCGGCACAGACACGGTCGACTACGACATGATCGACAGAACCGTGGCTGCTGCGGTGGAGTCGGGCATCCCGGTCAGCCAGATCGTCCCGGTCCATCAGACCTTTGGCGGCGGCAATTGGACGACCAACACGGGCGGCAAATATGTCATGCCGACGACGGACCAGCTGCAGACGATGATGGAGCACTGGGACGAACTGGTTCCGTCGCCCGAATTCGACTTTGCCTATGCCTGGGGTTCGCAGGAAGGCGACGTCGCGCTTGAAAGCTCGCCGGAACTGCAAGCCGTCTTCCGGGAACACAATCTCAGCACCGCCGGGACCGCCGCTTCCGACGTCACTGATGACAGCTCTACCGTGACTCTCCCTGCCGACGCCACCATCAGCGACGACAGCGCCGCTGCGGCCGCCGCTTCCGACACCACCACGAGCGACGACAGCTCTACTGCGGCCGCCGCTTCCGACACCACCACGAGCGACGACAGCTCTACTGCGGCCGCCGCTTCCGACACCACCACGAGCGACGACAGCTCTACTGCGGCCGCCGCTTCCGACACCACCATCAGCGACGACAGCGCTACTGCGGCCGCCGCTTCCGACGTCACGGTAGAGCTGTCATCAGTGACGTCGGAAGCGGCGGTCC
>NZ_RZSU01000132.1:0-15718 GCF_003997585.1 Mesorhizobium sp. M5C.F.Cr.IN.023.01.1.1
TGCCAGCACCCTCGCCCAGCACCAGGCCCTTCCTATCGGCGGAGAAGGGCCGGCAGGTATCGGGTGAAAGCACGCGCATTGCTTCCCATGCTTTCAGCACGCCCCATGCGAAGGGTGCGTCGCTGCCCCCGGAAACCATTACGTCGGCCCGGCCCAGCTTGATCTGATCCACCGCCGAGGCGATCGCATGGTTGGCCGAGGCACATGCGGAGGTCACCCCGAACACCGGCCCGCGCAAGCCGAGGCGCAAGCTAAGATGGACGGAAGCGGCGCTGGGCATCACCTTTACTCCAGTGAAGAGTTCAGCACGGATTGCGCTACCCAAAAGCAGTGAGCGGTAAGTTTGTTCTGTTGCGTATGAACCGGTAAATCCAACGCCCACTGTCGCGCCGAAGCGATGGGCATTCCCTTCGTCGCAGGAAAGTCCGGCCTGCCGCATGGCTTCGCGCGCCGCAAGCACGGCGAGCAAGCTGAAGCGGTCCATGGAGATGAGATGCCCCCGGTTGATGTCGTGCTCGGGCAGCGCCTTGATCTCAGCGCCGGTCATGCCCTCCAGGTCATGAAGCTCGGAATTGGCGAGCGGGCCGATGGCGGAGCGGCCTTCGCGCATCTCTTTCCACATAGAGGCGGCGTCAGTGCCCAGTCCGCACAGGCCGCCCACTCCGGTGATAACGACGCGCCTGTCCATTCAAGCCTCCTTCGCAAGCAAGCCGCGGACGGCTTCCACGACGTCGCCGACATTCTTGAGATTGGACCAGGCATCGGCCGTGTTCATATCGATCTTGATGCCGTAGGCCTGTTCCACATCCCAGAGGACGTCCGCCAAACCCAGCGAATCGAACCCGAGCGCGTCCAGTTCCGTGGCGATTGTTATCTCGCCGACGAATGACGCAGGCATTCCCTCACCGCTCTCCGACTCGGCGCGTTTCTTGATCAGGGCAATGACGTCCGTTGCGAATTGATCGGCCATTCTGTTTCCTGTCTTTCTTTCCCGCGTTTCGACCTGGACGCGGCTCAGTTCCTGAGGCGCGCCGCCTCGCGAAAATAGCCACCACGCTTGTGCGACTGACAAAGCCCAATGCTCATAAAGCCGGATCAGGTCCGGCCGGTGTGTGGCGTAGGTGCAGTATGACGATGTGAGCCGCTACACCGTGCGCGTCTCCCAGTCTGTCCATAGGCTCGGAAGAAGTCGGACAGTTTGACATGGCCGGTCAGTTGCAACTCCCTTTCCCAACACTCCACTGCCCGGTAGAGCGCATGAAAAATCTCCTTTCGGGCGGTTTCTTAAGACGCTCGCCACGCCATGAGGCAGTGGGGCATCGGTGTCCGTCAGGTGCTTCTGCCCATGCAGGATTCCACAACATTGATGAAATCGTTTGTTTCGATGAAAGGCATCCACACTTTGGATAGTTGACCACGCGTTTCAAAGGTCGTGAACTACATCTCCTCGTTGTGCTCGACGCACTCCCGACAGAGCGCAACCTCATGGGCGCGGCATGCAAGATTAACCGAGCCCAGCCGGTCATGAGTGCGGCCGGCGCTCGGCTGCTCGATTATTTGCGCGATGAGCTCGCGACCATGTCCGCGGAGGTATTCAAACTTAACGCTGCGTCCGGGAGCTCTTGCCCTCCAGTTCGCGACGCTCTCCTGCCCATCCAGTGCTCGTTTATTTCGTCGGATAGTTTGACCCGGCTCTACCGAATCGCCGCTTCAGGATCATTCTTTCCGATTTCGTCACGCTCGTATTTCTGCCGCGCCCTACACCGATTAGGCGCGAACAAACTGAGCGCCTTGGAACCCGAACCCGTGCGTCGTGACCGGGAGCATCCGGGGCGAACTCATGCGCTCGGGGGCATCGCATCACCGGACGGCGACAGGCACGGTCGACCGGCATCTCGGCATCGGCTGGGAATTCGTCCATGGTCTGCATTGACGACGCTTCCTGAGGCCACGTAGCTCTTATGCCAAGCTGGGCGCCCGGGTCGAGCGCGTAATGACGACAATTGCTTCGCTACAGGTCAAACGCTTTCCGGGCCACCTGCAAAGTCTTCACCCGGCCGTACAGCGCCCAAGACCACTGATGTGATCGACAAGAGCCTTGTTGATAAATCTGCGCTATTCTCCTGTCGCGCACGGACGACCGCGTGGCGAAGAGCAGGGTCCGAGATGAGAGCCCTGCCGCGCAGCTTCTATCGTCGCGCCTCGTTTGCGGCATCCGTGCCTACCCTCTTCGGACCTCGTGGGTTCCAACCGGCGGCGAGGCGTGCATAGGCGCCCTCGGCCTGCTCCACCCAGCGGCGCTCTTCTTCCCGGTGGCTCTTTATGTTGTAGGCGTGCGCGGCTCCCTTTTGGCCGCGCACAGCCTTGCTCCCGGCCTTGAGTTCCACATCGCGCAAGCTTCTTGGCATGCAGGGAGGGTCGAGCCCACGCGTAACTCTCGCCCTTCATCAACAGATGCCAGATCACGACAGAGAGTTTGCGTGCGGTTGCCACGGCCGCGACATGCTGTCCGCGCCGGGCTCGCACGCCGCAGGGAGAAGGCTCGCAACGGTCCGGGAGCACGAGCGGCCGCCCAGGCCGCCTCGACGAGCATGCCGCGCGCATGACCACGGCCCTGCTTGGTGATCCGCCCATGGTAGGCCGGACCTGGCCGGACTGTCGGACGCTTGGGTTCAACCCGAGATAGGTCACGAGCTTCTGCGGATCGTCGAAGCGCGACACGTCGCCGATCGCCGCCTTCATCGCCAGCGCGACGGTGATGTCGACGCCGGGAATGGTCATCAGCCGCTTCACGCCTTCATCCTCGAGAGCCGAGCGGGCAAGATCGCGTTCGATGACCTGGAGGTCTTCGCCCAATCGGTCGAACTCGCGCAGATGCCGATCGATCGCGAGGCGCTCGTCCTGCGGTACGACCTGCTCGATTAACCAGGTCCGACCCTTGGCGCCGCACAGGTCGGCATGCGGGCAGGACGGGATCAGGTGGCTATGAAGGATCGACTGGATGACGGTCTTCAATCGAGATCTCTGTCGGACAATCTGATTGCGCCGTGTCACCTGTCGACGCAGAGCCTGCGTCGGCTCGTCCGCAATCCAGACTTCTGGCAAGAAGCCGCTGGCATAGAGCTGCGCAAGAACGTCGGCCTCGATCGTCGTTTTGATCTTGGCATAGGCAATGATACGCACCTGTTTCGGGTTGCCGATCCCCACCTTCTTCACATGCGGCGCAACCACAGCCGTAGCGGACGTCGCGTTGCCGGTGGCCTCGATCACCCCGACATCGTTCGGCGACAGCTTCGCGGCGAACGCCGCCAGCAGATCGCGCCGCATGTCGACGCGGCCGAGTCGCCTGAGCCTGCCATCCTCCCATGCCACTGCTTCGGCGAAGGCGCGGTGAATATCCAGTCCGATGATGCGCATGCCCGTTCCTCCTTCTTGGCTCGGTCAAAGACGGGAGCTGGCGGGTAACACGACATCTACTGATCCGCGCTCGCAGCGCCTCCGGGAAAGTCGCGAGGGGCGGCGATGTAACGAGCTCGGGCTCTCAGCCCACGGTCTATTGACGGCCTGCCTGCACCTTCGTGCTCCCGGTGCCCCACGTCCCGGATGGGCTCACCATAAGGGCGTTCCAAAACAAGAACGGCAGGACGAAAAGGCACCACAGATCACCACCGGATAACAGCAAGGCCAAGCGCTTCGTTCAGACAGGCTTGCGCCAATGGGCTTAGGCCGAGCCTACAACAGCTCTCAAAAACGCTGCCGAACTGCTGCATTGGCTTCGCCGATACAACACAGGCCTCACGGCAGCTTAGGATCAAACCGCCCATCAGTCGCCTCGGACCACGCCTTGCTAGGTCGGGGCCGCCGAAGACGCTGGTTGATAGCCCGGCGCCATCGGCCCGGCATTTCAAACCGCCAATCTCTGACCTGCACAGTACGTACGATTGCTCGCTTCGGCAGATCACGCGGCTCATATGTCGGACCTTAACGTCATCCATCATAAACTTTTTGCGACAAAAGATTGCAAGAATGCTAAATTGTTAAAGTCGTTTGTTTCGGTTAAAGGCATCCATCCCATGGATGGCTGATGACATGCGTTTCAAAGGACTTGATCTAAATCTCCTCGTTGTGCTCGACGCACTCCTGACGGAGCGTAATCTCTCGGCGGCGGCACGCAGGATCAACCTGAGTCAGCCCGCCATGAGTGCGGCCGTCGCCCGACTGCGCGATTATTTCCGCGATGAACTGTTTACGATAAGAGGTCGCGAACGATTTCTAACCCCGCGTGCGGCAGCATTTGCCCCCGCAGTTCGCGACGCTCTCCAGCACATCCAGTGCTCGATTATTTCTTCGGATCCGTTTGACCCAGCTCGAGCCGATCGCCTCTTCAGGATCATTCTTTCCGATTTCGTCACGCTCGTGTTTTTCGAAAAGCTTGTGGAGCGTATTGCACGGGAAGCCCCCGCCGTCAGCTTCGAACTGCTGCCTGTCGACGATAGCCCCGATGAGCTTCTCCGGCGGGGTGACGTCGATTTTCTAATTCTACCGGATATGTTCACGTCGAGTGTGCATTCAAGCGTTCCGCTGTTTGACGAGAAGCTCGTGTGCGTAGGCTGTCCCACAAACAAGCAGCTGCCACAGCAGCTTACATTCGAGAGATACATGTCGATGAGGCACGTCGCGGTCAGGTTCGGGCGTACGATGAAGCCGTCTATCGAGGAATGGTTTTTGCTTGAGCATGGCCTTAAGAGACGTGTCGAGGTCGCCGTGCAGGGCTTCAGCATGATTCCACCTATGGTGTCCGGCACAGCTCGTATAGCGACCATGCCCTTGCGGCTGGTCAGGCATTTCGAAAACACGTTCCCCCTGCGGGTTATCGAACTTCCGCTGCCATTTCCCACATTCACCGAGACCCTCCAATGGCCGGCCCTCCACAATAGCGATCCGGCAAGCATCTGGATGCGGGAGATAATGATGCAAGAGGCATCTCGGATGGCTGTCCCGCTGTGAACCCACGGAAAATTCAGGCGCACCTATAGTCACTACTCCTGTCACCATCTACTCTGACGACAATAGCCCTCGCCGGATAAAGTCGATGCTGGCGGCAAGTGCGCCTGCGAGATCGTCCAGAGAATGGACTTCCTCGACCAGCTCGAACGAGAAAGGTCCCGCGTAGCCGCCATCCAGCAGCGCCTGAATCTGGCTGCCATTGTCGGAACCTGCAAGAAAGCGATCGGGGTAAATCCAGAAGGTCGGGTCGTTTACGCTTGAAATGTGCACCAGGCCGGTAAGCTCGCAGAACAGGCATGTCTCCCCGGCCAGGGTGTGGTGGAACGTGTCGTGCACGAGGCGAAAGACGGACTGGCCATCAACCGCGGCAACGGCCTCGGCCGCTTCCTTCTTTGATCGAAGCGAGCAGGTTCGGAAACCCAGCGGCTCGATAAGACCGATCAGACCCCGCGACTGGAGGATTGGCTTGATCTCGTTTAGAGCGAAACGAAGATTGTCCTGGCGCTCGCTATTGGTGGGCCACGAGCTGCGGTTGGCCGGCACCAAAACGAGCGTCTCCGCCCCGCACGCCGTCGCATAATCGGCGAGGTTGCTTGCCTCGGCCTGACGCGTTGGAGTCCAGTCGTTGAACCGCTGCAAGGCGTTGACAGAGATGATCGTGATGCCCGCTTCGGTAGCGGCAAACCGGACGTCCGCAGCCGGAATGCCGCGTGCGACAGGATTGCTGAAATGAGGGTAACGGATTTGGACGTCGGTCAGGCCTTGGTCACGGGCAAGCGCGAAAAGCGCACTGACGTCAAGGCGGGGCGCCGCCATGTGATCGAGTGCAAAGCGGGGCGATACCTGGCGCATTGCTTGACTTTCCTTCCATGAAGCGCGGCTGCCATTTCGGCATCCGGCTTCTTTCAAGACGGAACCACGCCGGTTCACAGATCGGACAGAGACGGCCGAGTCAATCGAGCTTTCCTTTCATCGGTGAAAGGAAAATGGGCGCTCATGATAGAAATCCATCAAGCTCAAATATTTTCCGGAAGATAAATGTCGAACGGCAGAAATGTCTGCCCCGGGCTCTCCGCGACGCCGGCTTTGATGGCCCGCTCCATTGCCATTATCAGCTCCTGGCAAAGTCGGCGCATTGGCGTGCCGACCGCCATCGTCAAGATGTCATCCGCAAGCGCCCCACGTGACTGCGGCGTCATTTCACTCACGATCGCGACGAGATCCTGACCGCTCCCCTCTTCTCGGAGCGCGGAAATTGCCCCCTCTATCCCCCCGCCGGCCATATAGAAGCCGACGAGCTCTGGTTCCCGCTGCATAAGATCCAGCAATTTTTCGTAAGTGAGCTGCCGTTCATCAAGGTTCACGAGCGCATCAAGCACCTCGAATTTTGGCGCGTTCTCACGAAAATACGCACGAAAGGCCGTTTCCCGCGTCGCATGCGCCTGGAAGCGATGGCTTCCGACAAACACCGCCACCTTGCCGGGCCGTTTTGCGGTCTTGGAAAACACCCAAGCGGCAGTCCGTCCGACCTTGCTGTTGTTGAGGCCGATGTAGCCCTCGCGCACGCCATCGGCGAAGTCGGATAGCAGCGAAAATACCGGGATACCTTTCGCCTTGAGCTCCTCGACTGATGCTGTGATTTTCGGGTGATCGGCCGCCACCATGGCGATCGCCTGGCAGCGGCTCCCAAGGTCCTTAAGAAGCGGGAGCAGGTCACGCGGCAAATGTGACTGCGCGAACTCGATGATCGGAAGGCCGTGGAAGGATTTAGCCATACTGACCGACTCTTCGATCTTGCGAGCGAAATCTTGGTAGAAATCGTGGGTAGGTTTTCTCAAGATGAAGCCCAGCTTGTAGTGCGGCAGGTGCTGCTGCAAGCGCTGTTTGATGAGACCGGCAGCATGATAGCCGATCGCGTGCGCGGCCGCATGGACCCGCTGGGCGGTCTCCTCTCGCACCGGAAGGCGGACGTTCAGAACCCGATCGACTGTTGCTACGCTGACTCCGGCTTCGCGGGCGAGATCGGCAATTGTGACGCGCTTTCCCCTAGCGATTCTGATCGGCCGGTCCTCCATCATCCGGTGCGCTCCCGCGACGGCTTGGGGCGGCAAGCTGAAATAGTTCCCACACCCGGCGGTTGATAGCGCATTCGACGAACAGCGCTCCATGCGCACCCAGATGAGTTTCCGTGAACCGTTCGTTTGCTTAGGGGCTTCATGGTGTTGTATTACTCACTGCGTTAGTACTCTATTTCCAGCGCTCTTTGGAGGCTGGCAATTCGACTGTTGTGGCAAGGCCGCGACTTACACGTCGCGCTGTTGCGATTTTGCTTGCGGGGAGCCAGTTTGATGTAACCCTAACCGCGGAAAGCGGCTTCCATCCGTGACTGGTCCAATTCGCCTTCCCAGCGAGCGACAACGAGCGATGCCACCGCATTACCGACTAAATTCGTCAGCGCGCGGCATTCCGACATGAAGCGGTCCACGCCAAGAATTAGAGCCATTCCGGCAACGGGAACACTCGGCACGACAGAGAGAGTAGCGGCCAATGTGATGAAGCCGGCGCCGGTGACGCCTGCCGCACCCTTCGAGGAAAGCATCGCAATTAGCAGCAGGAGGATCTGATCGGCAATTGACAAATCTGTGTTCGTCGCCTGCGCGATGAAGAGGGCGGCGATCGTCATGTAGATATTGGTACCGTCCAGATTGAATGAGTATCCAGTAGGGATGACGAGACTTACGACCGAACGCGCGGCGCCGGCCTTCTCCATCTTCTCCATGAGCGAGGGCAGCGCGGCCTCCGAGGAGGACGTTGCCAGGACAAGCAGCAGTTCGTCCTTGATGTAGCGGACAAGAGAAAAGATCGAGAAGCCGTTGTAGCGGCAGACCGCGCCGAGAACCCCGAACACGAAGAGGAAGGCGGTAAGATAGAACGTCGCGACCAGTATCGCGAGGTTGGCCACCGAACCGATACCGTATTTGCCGATCGTAAAGGCCATTGCGCCGAAGGCGCCGATGGGTGCAGCCTTCATCAGAATGCCGACGAGCTTAAAAATGGGGGCGGTAAGCGCCTGGAGAAAGGTAACGACCGGCCTGCTCGTCTCTCCGGTCATCGCCAAAGCAATGCCGAACAGGACCGAGAAGAACAAGACTTGCAGGATGTCGCCTTCCGCGAAGGCACTGGCAATCGTTGACGGGATGATGTTCATCAGGAAGCTGGTCACGGACTGCTCGTGAGCCGTGGCCACATAGCCCTTAACGGCTTGGACATCGAGCGAGGCCGGATCGATGTTGAGGCCGGCGCCAGGCTGAACGATATTCGCGACAATCAGTCCGACAACGAGTGCAAGCGTCGAGAAGGTGAGGAAATAAACCATCGCCTTGGCGGCAACTCGGCCGACCTTCTGCAGATCGCTCATGCCGGCAATGCCGGTCGCAATTGTCAGGAAGATGACAGGTGCGATAATCATCTTGACGACTTTGATGAAGGCATCGCCGAGCGGCTTCAGGCTCTGGCCGGTTTCCGGATAGAGATAGCCAATTGCGGCACCCAGGACTATGGCGGCAAGCACCTGCACGTAGGTCCGGGCAAAATGGCGCTTGCGGGGCGCTGCGATCGCGCGGGGGACTTTTGGAACCAACACCGTTTCTCTCTCCCTGACCGGATCGGGGTGGGGGCTCCTCCTTCTCCCATGCTGCGCTCCGGTCGAGCGCTGCTGTCATCTCGGAGCAAGCGCCGTGCCAACTGGAGGCCTGTCCCGTCCAGCGAGATTGGTGCGGGTTGCGCACTGGAACCCTCCACCTTTGCCGGAATTTGCACTCAAGGCTCGCCAAAGATCGCGTGAAGAAGTGCTTCGCCAGAGAGGGAATTGACCAGGTCGCCTTGCGGCCGTGCCTTTGATGTTCGCCGCAGATCGAATGCCGGCCGATATCTGTCGTCTTGGTGACTTTGGTTGGTCAGTTTTGCGACGGAATGCGCGCAAACTGTAGGATATCCTACACGCCCATCAGAGCACGCGGGACAAGCGATTAAGCGTAGGAGCGCATCGAATCTCCGAGGTCAAAAAATCTTGAATAAGGTCCGCGTGCGAAGTGAATCCGCAACTCGTCAAAGTTCTCCACCGTTTGATCCAGCGGTCGCGTTTCCTGGCGCTGCAGGATGGCGTTATCTGATGGCTCAAGCGCTGGAACGCCCAGGAAATCCCAAACCGCTCCCAAGCATTGGGCAGGTTCATGAAGAAGGCTCTCGTATTCCATTACAAGCAGGTTGGTCGACGTGAAGGAGTCCATAACGCGAGCGTGAAAATCGTCGGCGGCTTTGAAATAAGCCTCACAGTCAGCGATTGACAACCTGACGCTCGGTGGCCGAGCGGTATCGTTGTCCGAGCTGAACTTCAGCCACTGACCGCTTTCCCTGGCCTGCACAAAGGAACGGAGCGATTCCAATACGTTTCGGCGAACAACGAGGATGACCTTGAGTGCTGGCCAACGAGCTAATTCCGCAAAGAATGCTGGACGCTCGCGAAACTGAGGTTCATTGATCTTGCAGCCAAGATGCGTCACATTCTTGTAGTCGCGCATAGGGCAGCGCACATAGGCAAGCTCAAGAAGCTCGCGATCCGTGCCTAGCAGGCGATCCGTGCTGGGCCAATTGGGATCATATTCGTTTAGCAACTCACCGTTACTCAAAACGGTCGGATGCTCGTTTAGCAATTCTTCTAAATAGTGTGTTCCGGTCCTTGGCATAGCAAGGATCACAAAAGGCTCAGGAGTTGGTTCGTTGTGGGTCATTGCATGTGTATCCAACTAAATAATGGCCGCGACGGTCTGGGGACGCGCACAAGAAGCTTGGCTGCTATCGCTTGAACGCTCCGGGTGGGTCCGCGCCTCACCACCCAGCCTGTACTCCGAGGTGTGGTCGCGAAGATGGGCGCGTGCCTGCAGCGGCTGGGTGGCGCCCGGCTTCGGCGTTGTTGTACCACTCGCGATTCCTGGCACACGCATGCCTCCGGGCCGCTGTGGGCAGTTTGCAATCCGGCATTGCGGACCTCCTTCTCGTTGATGGGCGTAGGTAAGCGTCAACGCATTAGTCGTCGATGAAACAGTCCAGCCGACACAAAAAAAGGCAATACAGCGAACATGCAAAGTGCGCCTATATGCAGCCCTACATTGTCGCCCAGGCGGCCGAGCATCACCGGACGGATTAGATCGATAGAATTCGCCAGCGGCGAGAAGGCCGCAATCTGCTGAAACACTCCTGGCAATTGGCCGACTGGAAAAACCGCGCCCGAAAGGAACAGCATAGGTGTGATGACAAGCGTCTGATAGAAAATAAAATAGTGATAACTGGGCGCGAGCGCGATGACGAGCATGGCCAGGCTCGCAAAGGCGAACCCGGTGAGAGCGATGACCGGCAGCACGTAGAGAACCGACGTCCACGCGGCATAACCTAGCGCGGCGGCAACAATCGCAATTGTCGTACCGGCCAGAAAGGCCTTTGTGGCTGCCCAGGTCAATTCACCGAGAACGATGTCGCCGAGGGTAAGTTGTGTGTGCAAGATTGCTTCCCAAGTGCCCTGATCGCGCATTCGACCGAAAACCGCGTAAATTGTTTCGAAGGTCGATGCTGTCATCGCGCTTGTCGCAACCATGCCGGCTGCCAGAAAAGCGATGTAGGATGCACCTTCGATGCGGCCTACCAACAGTCCAAGGCCAGTGCCGAGCCCGAAAAGGTAAATCATCGGATCAGCAAGGGTGCCGAGCATTGAAGCAAATGCCACCTTCTTCCATGCCAAATGATTGCGGCGCCACACCGCGATCCAGTTCCAGGCGTTGGCGGGTAGAGCGGCCGCAAGACGTTCACCCATTGCTCACTTCTCCATCTCACGTCCGGTTAGCCGCAAGAAAACGTCCTCCAGACTGGGTGGACGCTCCAGAATACGCAGACCCGCTCGACCGCGAAGCTGGATGCGCACATCCTCCGGATCAGGCGCATAGCAAAAGAGCGTCTCGCCGCTTACCTCGATACGCTGAACGTACGGCCTGATCAGCGAAATCAGCTCCTGTGGATTGCCGCCGAAGATCTCGATCACGTTGCACCCAATGTACTCGTCGATCAGCGCATGAGGACTGCCCTCGGCGATCTTGCGTCCCCGCTCGAGAACACACAGCCGATCACAAAGCCGCTCAGCCTCTTCCATGAAATGGGTGGTCAAAATGATCGTTTTTCCGCTCGCCAGCAGGAAACGAAGTCGCTCCCAGATCAGATGGCGGGCATGCGGGTCGAGGCCGGTCGTGGGCTCATCCATCACAAGCAACTGGGGGTCGTTGATCAGAGCACGTGCCAGCGTCAGGCGCCGCTTCATCCCGCCGGATAGCAGGCCGACACGTGAATCCGCCTTGCTCTCAAGGCGAGCGAACTCGAGGAGCCGTGGGATGACGGCGTTGATCTCTCTTGTTCTCATGCCGAAGTAGCGCCCGAACACCAACAGGTTCTCACGTACCGTAAATTCCAGGTCGAGATTGTCGAACTGCGGGACCACGCCTATGCCCTTGCGGGCCAAGCGGCTGCGTGCCGGCACTGGTAGACCGAGGACTGTTATATCACCCGCGTCAGGCCGGGTCATACCGAGGAGCATACGCGCAATCGTGCTCTTGCCTGCGCCGTTCGGCCCCAGCAGACCGAAGCACTCTCCCGATGCAACGGTGAAGGACAGCCCGTCCACAACGAGCTTGTTTCCGAATAATTTGGTTACGCCGGTAAGGTCGATTGCTACATTGGACATGCGTCTATCTCAAGCGGAATGAGTCCGATTGGCCACCGGCAGCTTACTTACGAATCTGGTTCAGAGCAGGCCACCGCCTTGAGATGGCACCTTTGGAAAGTCGCGGCCGGAGCGACGCGTGTATCGCTTCCGCCAAAGAATTAACGTCAAGATGCCACGTGTCGCTTCCAGATAGTTCCCGTTCTGACCATAGGTAACTCGACAAGCTTCACCACGTGTCGACTGACACAACTTACTCGGTCACCCGGCGCTGCAAGGCCGTCAGACTTCACCAGCTGTGAGCGAAAGATCTGCAGTATGAAGTGACTCCGCAATTCCAGAATTGCCCGCAGCATTTGCTCCGGCAAGCGGCGTCGCGCTTGTGATTTCCTTTGTGCTTCTGTTGGGCAGGGGAACACTTTTACGCGACAGCCAATCGCTATTGCTCAATGTACACAGGGCGTAAGCCTTCAAGGGGATCAACAGGAATATCCTGATTAACGCGTGCATTGAATAGCCGATGAATCGAAGCTGCCGAGTGCGGAAAGATAACACCGTAGATCTGATTATGGTCATGGTGACAATAGCCAGCACCGTCCACCAATTTACTGTATGTGAAAATAGTAGCTCACCGAGCGCCGTTACTACCGCGATGCCGAGCAACAATGGGCCGAGATTCTCTCCCATCACATCCAAAGTTAGATAGCGATCCAGGCCACGCAGTAGACCTCGCGCAAGCATCGTGTCCCGGAAAGTGCTCCGTGCCCAGCGGAGTTGTTGGCGCAAATAAGGTCCCATCTTGTCCGGAACGACTGTCGCCGCGACGGCACCTGGAACGTACTCGGTTCGAAAGCCTGCTTTCAGCATGAGGATCGTAAGATGACGGTCTTCACCGAAGTCGCTTGGTTTCCCCCTGAACAGCTGCGTCTCGTATTGATCCAGCAGAGAAAGGAGACAAGACCGGCGGTACATTGCACATGGGCCGCAGCAGCACATGACCGCACCAAAGCGACCTTGCGCCGCGCGCTCCTCATTGCAAGCCAGCCAGTATTCCATATCGATCAATCGGGTCAACCAAGTGTCGCTGCGGTTGTATGCCGTCAGCTGGCCCATGGCCGCTCCGACCATGGGATCCCGCATTTTTACTGCAAGCTTCGTGATCACGTCGGACGCAAGTGTCGTGTCAGAGTCGACGCTGAGCACGAAATCTCCAGATGAGCGGCGGATGGCGGCGATCTGCGCCTTGCGTTTGCCAACATTCTCGCGGAGCAGAATGAAATTGAATCTCGGGTCGCCCTCGTAGGCGTGATGTACCGGGATGACGGCATTACGATTTCCAGAACCGTCGTCAACCAGATAGACCTGAAATGTTCCGGCGTAATCTTGAATTGCGATGGAAGCTAAACACGCCGCGAGTGTGCGCGGGTCCTCATTGTAGCAGGGGATGATGACATCCACGCTCGGCCAACGGTCGGATCCGAACAAGCTTTCCGACGGCGGCGTAACATTTTCCGGTTGGGAGTAGACCGCTTGCATGCCTCTGTAAACAGTCGAGAGCACCGCATAAGACGAAACGGCAACAGTACTGGCTGTGGTGAGAAGGTCCATAGGATCTCTGTTTGTTCAGGGATGTTGAGGAAGTGATCGGATTACAAATCCGCGGCCGTGCAATTCTGGAATTAGGCGTGACAACGCTGTCACCGTCTGGTCGCGCAGACTGGCTTGATTGCCTGGTTGCAATTCGTCGGGAGCGCACCCGTCGTGCAACAGCACGATTGCGCCCGGCCGGATATCGGCGAGCACTCTGTCGACGATGGCGTCAACGCCGGGGCGAGACCAGTCGCGTGGATCAATGGACCAATGGACGGGCGCCAATGCCGCACCCGCTGATGCAGCGATTACTTCTTCGGTCCAGATGCCATACGGTGCACGAAAGTACCGAACCATGGCCTGCGGGCAAGCCATCCCTATGACTCTGTTTGCCTCAACTATCTGGCGGTCGACTTCGACGGGCCCGCATTTAGCCAGGTCCGGATGAGTCATCGTGTGGTTGGCTATACCGTGCCCGTCTGTAATAATTCGGCGAACGAGTTCCGGCTCGTCGGCCGCGTAGGCCCCAACAACGAAGAAGGTCGCCGGCACCTGATGTTGCGCCAGCACATTGAGTATCTGCGGTGTGAAAAATGAATTGGGACCGTCGTCAAACGTCAGATAGACGCTGCGCTCTGCAATGCCATCGGCATTGTCACTCTGCCCTTCGCATATGTAGTCCAGAGGCTTCATAGTTCCGGACCGTTCCGGTCGATCAGGGTACCGGACGGCCACTCGTCCATCGAGCGTCCGATCGGCGAAACCAACACGAGTACGTCTTCCAGGCGCGTGGGCGGCAGGTCGGGATGCACGTCTGGACGGGTCGACCGTACGCGAACGCCCGACACAATGTTCGCGAGGCCGGCTCTGCAGAATCTTTCGACATGGTTTCGCAGCGCGTGCCGAACCGTGCCGAAAGCGAATGGAACACCCAACTGATGGAGCACTGGGTACGCCACGCGCATCGAAAAACCGATTCCGAGCCCTTCAAGATCCGGACGAACCGCGTACAGGCCCAATTCAGCGACGATCAAGTCGACCTCGCCAACTTTGATGAAGCGCCGCAGCATGCCGATGTGAGCCGCTACCCCATGCGCGTCGTAGCCGATTGCGCGGAATTCCGGCCTCGCGCCGGCCCAACTGCGGCCGCCTTCGAATGGCTCCGCGTTGAAGGCGCCAGTCCGTCCATAGGTCTTTCGAAAAAAGTCGGAGAGTTCGACATGGTCGGCCAGTTGCAACTCATTTTCCCAGCACAACTTCCACTCGACATTCGGGCGCATGGAAGACCTCACCTTGTAGCTGTCCGGTTGAGATAAATGTCCAAGCATTGGTTAAATAATTGGCGTCGCCCCAACGGGGCGTAACTTGTGGAGACCGCCGAAAGACCAAGCCGCAATGCAGATGCGACTGACTTTGTACGCCCCGCACACCAGATGATGCTCCTCGGATCCAACGCAACCATCGGAACTACCTATCTTTCCAACTTGAAGCGCTTCTATGGGACCTGCAGCAAAAACGGTAAAATCCTTTGTTTAGATGAAAGGTATCCACGCTTTGGATAACTGGGCGAATGCGTTCCATATGGCTGGTCAATTATCGTCGTCACGCTCGAGGCACTTCTGACGAAGCGCAAAGCTCACGCCCGCGGCACGCGCGGCCGTTGCCGGGCCGCTCGATTATCTCCGTAAGAGCCCGAGCGGAGCTCAGACACGACGATTGATCAGAATCTGATTCGCGGGTTCAGTATCTTTTTCGTGTATCCAGCTCTGGGCTGTCCTTTGGCGGGAGTTAGGTTCGCCCAGGTTCTGAGCCTGGGGCGTCGGCCCGTTCGCCGCACAGGCTCCTTCGCACATCGTCGAGGCCGAGAAAGAGGTGGCCACACAGCTCCCCCTGTACTTTCCACCACCCGACACCAGAGCTCACCCAGGGCGCCGGCCTTGCTCACCTCAACGGATAGCGCACTCGCGCCGCTTCACGATTAAAAGAATTCTACAAGCAGATGCCTGTTTGATCGTGAGACGTCCGCTGCCAATTCCCGCATCGCAGAGGCAGCCAATAGCGCTCGCTTCACATAGTGGTCCGGCAAGCAGCTAGATACGACAGGTGACCTCAAATGAGGCGTCTTGCATGGCTTCTACACCTGCCTGAATGCCAGAACTGCGTTCGTGCCGCCCATGGCGAAGGCGTTGCTCATGGCGACGCGCACCTTGCGCTCGCGCGGCACATTGGGCGTGATGTCGAGGTCGCAAGCGGGATCTGGCTCGCGATAGTTGGCGGTCGGCGGCACGACGTCCTCTTGGATTGCCATCACGCAGGCGATCATTTCAAGCGCGCTCGCTGCGCCGAGGCAATGCGCGT